>CAXMSP010000052.1:0-3873 GCA_964196225.1 uncultured Gammaproteobacteria bacterium
CGAGTGGTCGATACCCATAGCTGACCTGGCCAAGGCGGATTTCTCGGCCCAGGACCTGGCCGAGCAGGCAGCTGAACTGCACGCGTACCTGCAGGACAAGGATAACCAGCCTTATCCGTTACCCCTGACCGATAACCTTCGTCAAACCCTGATCGATGACTGGCTCGAGAACGCACTATGGGCGCCCGCCGAGTTCGTTTATAACCCGCCCGCGATTACCGGGGCCGATGAAAAGGCGGGCGCGGTAGTGGGGGACCGATTGGTTGAGTTGCTCGAGCAGGCCAATTCCGAGGTGTTGATCGAGTCAGCCTATTTCACCGTGATGGATGACATGTTGGACAGGATTCCAGCGTTTATGGAGCGCGAAGTTAAGATCGATGTGCTCACCAATTCACTCGCATCCACCGATGTCTGGTCCATCCATGCGGGTTATACCCGTAACCGGAAAGGTTTGTTAGAACGCGGCATGGGCCTGCATGAGTTTCGTACCGACGCGGACTCGTGTAAGGATCTCGTCGTTAACGACGGTATCGATTGCGCCGGATTCAAATACAGCTTACATGCAAAATCGGTGGTGTTTGATCGGCAGACGGTATTTGTGGGGTCGTTCAATTTGAACCCGCGCTCCCGGTTGCTGAATACCGAAACCGCTTTGATAATATCCAGTCCTGAGCTGGCAAACCGGATCGCCGATGACATTCTCGTCAACATGCAGCCCGAAAACAGCTGGAAACTGGTGCTGAACGACCGTAATAAGCTGGAGTGGCACGGGACTGTCGACGGTAAAGCTACAGTCATCGATCATGAGCCGGCCACCAGCCGACTAACCCGCTTTAAATCCTCCGCACTTTCGCTAATTCCCCTGGAAAAGTACTGGTAGCCTTGTACGGGTTTCGACAGCTTAACGATATATAACCTGGTGATTTTATTGGTTTCCTGCGTCGCACCCAACTTCCTCTTTGCACCTGTGCTCGAGCAACCAGAATTCGTGGCACTTCGAAGGAGCGCTCGGGTTATCAGGTCTACGGCGTAAAGATCCATCGGTAGCCAGATCTATAGACTCTCGCGCGATGTCTCCCTTTTTATGTGGCAATAAAGATTGATCTAGCATTTATTTAAGGAAGAAAAAATATACGGATAAATTGAAACTCCATCCTTCCGCCCCGGCGTCTGGACTCTCGAGCCAATATCGCGGCCCGCCACCAAATGCCATCATTAACTTGCCAACCTGAATTCTCTTATTCGCAGTAAGCCGAGTAGGGGGTGCTCCAGTCATCCCCATCTACCGGTGGTTTAGCCAAACAAGATTGATATCTCCAGTCGTCACGGGTGATTTTGGGGTGCGCGAGACCACAGACCTCTGTATTTCGCTTCGCTATTCGCCGACTGTGTCAGCAACAGCCTTCTTGCAGCTTGCACCGATTTTTTCGTCATGTTCCGCAAGGCAGGCAAGAATTTTGCCGTTACCCATCTCAATACCGCTGCAATGGGTTTCGATGTCGGTCCTGCACTCCTGCGCGAGGTAGTTTACCGCTACGGAAAGCTGCTCCAGAAGTGTCGCTGCCTGGTAGAAAGCGTACTCACACTTGCCTGAAATCTTGTCCTCATGTGCCGCCATACAGTGTAATAGTCGGCCGTTGCCCGGTGTGACCTGGCTGCAATAATTCTTGAGGTCGCTTGCGCAGGCAGAGACCAAATGATCGACAAGAGCATCCTGTGCCAACGCGTTGGAACCTGTAAATATCGCGGCTGCGGCAGTCATCCAGATAATAGATTTTCTCATTTCTTTCTCTCCAGTTAATAAATGGCTCAAAAAATTGCTAAATGGCAGATTAGTTACAGTATACGCGGATCTGCTACCACTGCATGCGTCGGGTCGCGGTCATACCTCGCTTCGAACCCGGTCGTGTATCAAACAAGAAGAGCAGTGGCGACGACGGCCGCAAATCGAATGAGAAGCTGATGCATCAGCGTCGCCCCTTAAAGATTAAATGTATAGCCTACGGTTAGGCCTGAAAAGGATATATCCAGATCTATCGGGGTTGCTCCGGACGTATCTTCATAGTCAATATCGAGAGCCCGGAAGCCGACGACAAACCGGTTGCCACTGGATAACTCGCGGCGAAAATCCATCTCCAGGCCCAGCGCCAGATCTGATTTGCCAGCGCCGACATTGGCTCGCAATACCCAGTCCCACTTGTTGCTGAGAGATTTGTGGAAACGAGCGCCAACAAAACCGTCCGTCCATTCCGTCGAGCTTCTCACAACAGGCAGCAGCGCTGGCGTCAGCTTGGTGTCGAATTCCCAGTATCGGAGACCGAAGTCAAGAGCGAACCCTTCGCTAATTGAACGCCTGTACCCGGCCTCCACGATCAGGGAATCCAAATCGGCCTCCAGGGATCCACCCAACGTGTCTTTTGCCTCATCTTCCTCAAGGGCAAGGTAAACCAGGTCCCCAAAAACACCGTTCTGTCCCGACGTTGCTTCGAGTCTGAGTAACAGGCCCCCTTGCAGAACGTTGACGATATCTTCGAAGTCCACCGCAATGTCGGCCTCAATAGTGCCCGCTGAGACGCCTCCGTCAATTCCGGCCCCCCAGAGATAAGGCGTAACGTCGAAATCCCATGCGTCTGCTGCAGCAGGGCTCTGGGAAGTTAAGAGCAGGGCCAGGAAAAAGAGCGGTTTGTAATTCATTAGGCGACGTCCGATTATAGAATGGGGATGATGGTTACAAACAATTTCACAATCGACAAGAGCTTCCAGGGCATTTACACCTGCATTTACACCCTGTGGCAGCATGTGGTTTCCCCAAAACATAATCAATATTAAACTGTCCCAACTCCGTTTGTGGCGGATCAACACCTGGAGCAAATATAGGCAGTTGAAAATACCGAACGAAGCCGGGGAGACCATGCCGCGACAGTCTCCGTGCTGGCATTATTTCGGCGTAGCGAGCACTGGAAGTTTTTGATGGTTCCGGGCGTTGAGGGAAGGTATATTGGTGGCAGAAAATCTGCTGCGCCACCGCGTCGGGAACGAATTCGAATCAGGAGCTGTCATCGTCACGGCAGTCCTGGCGCTCGAATTTGTTGACGGAGAGACGATACCCGTCCCCAGCATTGCGCTCGGCTTTAACCTTTAATACAAATAGATCGGATCCAGCAGGTTATGAAAAGAATCATTATTGCGGCATTGATACTCGTTTGGAACGCAGGCAATCCAGCACTTGCCAGGGAAAAAACCGATGTGATATGGATGGCCAATGGCGACAAATTTACCGGTGAGATCAAACAGCTCGAGCACGGCAAACTGAGACTCAGCACCGATTCGATGGGCGAAGCCCGAATTGAGTGGGATGACATCGCCAGGATCGAAAGTGACTTCGCGTTCCAGTTCGAACGCACAGATGGAACGCGTGTTACCGGGATCATCAGCAAGACGACGGAACAGAAAGAAATCACCCTGGTAGGTCAGTACCAGACGGTCGCCTTCGCGCATGAGAAAATCATCCGGATTGCCCAGATTGAGGAAAGCTTCTGGGATCGCCTGCAAGGTTCGCTGTCGTTCGGATACAGCTTCACCAAGGCGAGTAATGTGGCGCAGGGCAACCTCGATTTTCGTGCGACACATCGGACCGAGAAACGGGCGTTTTCGCTGGAAGGCAGCACCATCATTACCAGCGACGAGGAGAACGAAGACACGCAACGCTCTGATCTTGGTTTCACTATGACGAGATTCAGGCCGAACAGATGGTTCAATACTTACCTGGCGGGACTCGAAAGTAACGACGAACTCGGACTCGATCTTCGAACCAGTATTGGTGCTGGATTCGGTCGATATCTTGTTCAAACTAACATTGCGGAACTCGCGCTG
>CAXMSP010000053.1:0-13523 GCA_964196225.1 uncultured Gammaproteobacteria bacterium
CACTGCACCATATTCAAATCCATGCGAAGGAACTTGGCACCAATAGCGAAGTTCTGGATTTTATTGCAGATAAGTTTCAACGTGCGCATTCTGCCGGTTATGAAGAGGAAGATTTAGCCGCGCTTATAAAAATATTTAGGTGATAGGGTTAGTTTTAGATCGTTCTCGAAAACTCATCTTTAAATTTTAAGCATCTGTTTTCCCATTAGCAGACACTAAAAACCAAGAGTTCGGCGGCCGAGAACGGTGGTGGGTTCAACTGATCGACGCAACACTTTATCTTTATATCGAAAGATGGAGTGTGGACAATGGCCCTTAGACCTCGAATATATTACAACGCAGAACAGAAAGCTGAAATGTGGGATCGCTGGCAACGCGGCGAATCGCTAACTTCAATTGGACGAGGATTTGATAGGCCGTCATCCTCAATCTTCAGTCAGCTGTCGCCCAGTGGAGGCATTAAGGCGACAGGGTCTTTGTATCGAGGCTCAACCGACGATGGCGAGGAGTACGCCGGCGGCGACCGCCGAGCCGATGACGCCGGCTACGTTCGGGCCCATCGCATGCATCAGCAGGAAGTTTTGCGGGTTTGCCTGCAGACCGATCTTGTTGGCAACGCGCGCTGCCATCGGTACCGCTGATACACCGGCGGCTCCGATCAGGGGATTGACCGATTTTCCAGTTACCCGGTACATGATTTTACCCATGACCAGGCCGGCCGCGGTTCCAATCGAAAACGCGATCATACCCAGTAATAAGATGCCGAGGGTTTCGGCGCTCAAGAACTTGTCTGCGGCGAGTTTGGAGCCGACCGAAAGCCCGAGAAAAATAGTGACGATGTTGATCAATTCGTTTTGCGCGGTGTTGCTCAAGCGATCGACCACGCCGCTTTCCTTCAACAGGTTGCCGAAGCAAAGCATCCCTACCAACGGGGTAGCCGAGGGTAATAGCAGTAGCGTCACCAACAGCAGGATCAGCGGGAACAGGATCCTCTCCAGTTTCGAGACCTTGCGTAGCTGTGTCATCTTGGTCTTGCGCTCTTCCTCGGTGGTGAGCAGTTTCATGATTGGAGGCTGGATGATCGGCACCAGCGCCATGTAAGAGTAAGCAGCGACTGCTATCGCGCCGAGTAGATCGGGCGCTAGTCGCGAGCCGACATAAATCGCGGTGGGGCCGTCGGCGCCGCCGATGATCGCAATTGCGGCCGCGTCGGCCATGCTGAATTCGATACCCGGCACCAGGTTCATGGCGATCGCGCCAAACAGGGTGAAGAAGATGCCGAACTGTGCCGCGGCGCCCAGGATCATCAGGCTGGGTCGCGCCAGCAACGGCCCGAAGTCGGTCATCGCGCCGACACCCATGAAGATCAGCAGTGGAAACACGCCGGTTTCGATTCCGGCATGGTAGAGAATGCCGAGCAGGCCGTCAGGGCCGGCAATGGCTGCAACCGGAATGTTGGCAAGAATGCCGCCGAAACCAATCGGAATCAGTAACAGGGGCTCGAAGCCTTTGTGGATCGCGAGGAAGATGAGCAAACCTCCTACCACGATCATGATCACCTGGCCGAAGGTGAAATTGTACAATCCGGTCGATGCCCAGAGTTGCAATAGCCCTTGTTCCATCTGGCTTAGCCTATCGTCATCAGGGATTGATCGGCTTGTATCGCATCGCCTTTATTGATCGCGATCGATTGTATTTTACCGCTCGCGCTGGCGCGAATTTCGGTTTCCATTTTCATCGCTTCAACAATCATGACCGGGTCGCCGTCGCTAACCGGGTCACCCACTGCAACCAGGATGTCGATGACGCTGCCAGCGAGTGGCGCTCTGATTTCTGTGCCGCCCGTGCCGGGGGGTGGTGCAGTCGCTGCTGATGCAGCAACCGGAGTGATCTGGCTGATATCGGCATCTCCGGGGCCCACCACGACATCGTACTGGGTACCGTTGACGCTGACGCGGTAACTCTCTACCGTCGCTTCACTGGCGGCGGGCGCTGCTGCCGCTACCGGCGCGGGCGGAGCCTCGGCGGGCTCGGTTCCAGGCGCGGGCTCGAATGCATCAGGATTGCCTCGGTTTTTGAGGAAATGGATGCCGACCTGCTGAAACAGTGCGTAAATCAGCACATCGTCAATTTCGTTTGCCGCGAGCTTGATGTTTTCTTCCTTGGCGATATCGCGTAACTCCGTGCTGAGCTTATCCATCTCGGGCTCGATCAAATCAGCGGGTCGACAGGTCACCGGATCTTTACCATCGAGCACGCGCGCCTGCAGTTCCTGGTTAACCGGCGCGGCGGTGGCGCCATATTCCCCGCGCAGTACGCCCGCGGTTTCCTTGCTGATCGACTTGTAGCGTTCGCCGCTGAGGACATTGATGACCGATTGTGTGCCCACGATTTGTGAAGTCGGGGTGACCAGTGGTACGTATCCCAGGTCCTTACGCACCGTCGGGATCTCCTTTAATACTTCGTCAAGCCGGTCGGTGGCATTTTGATCGCGCAGTTGATTTTCGAGATTGCTCAACATGCCGCCTGGAACCTGCGCCGTGAGAATCCGTGGATCGACACCCTTTAGCGCGCCTTCGAATTTCGCATACTTTTTACGGACTTCACGAAAATAAAGCGAGATTTCTTCAAGCAGTTCGAGATCCAGTCCGGTTGCACGCTCGCTGTCTTCCATGATCGCAACAAAGGTTTCGGTAGGTGAATGACAGTAGGTCAGGCTCATCGAAGAAATCGAGGTATCGATCATATCGACGCCGGAGTCGATCGCTTTCATCAGCGTCGCCGTCGACAGGCCGGTGGTTGCGTGGCTGTGTATCGACAAGGGTACCGCACAGCTTTCCTTGATACGGCTGACTATCTCTTCCGCGGTATAGGGTTTGAGCAGGCCAGCCATGTCCTTGATGCAAATCGAATGACAGCCCATGTCTTCGAGCTTTTTCGCCATCTCGACCCAGAGATCGACGTTATGTACAGGGCTTAAGGTGTACGAAAGCGCACCCTGGGCGTGTTTGCCGACCGCGATAGTTGCCTTGACCGCCGTTTCGAAGTTACGCATGTCGTTCATCGCATCGAAGATGCGGAAAACATCCATGCCATTATCGGCGCAGCGCTCGACAAACTTTTCGATCACGTCGTCGGCGTAGTGGCGATATCCGAGCGCGTTTTGTCCGCGCAACAACATTTGCATCGGGGTATTGGGCATCGCGGCCTTAAGCTGGCGCAGACGTTCCCAGGGGTCTTCACCGAGGAAGCGAATACAGGAATCAAAAGTGGCGCCGCCCCAGGTTTCGAGCGACCAGAATCCAACCTGGTCGAGTTTCGCCGCGATTGGAAGCATGTCCTCGATACGCACCCGCGTGGCCAGTAACGATTGCGAGGCATCGCGTAACACCAGGTCGGTAATCAACAATGGCTTTGACATATTTTGCTACCTGTTTTTTTTATGTAGATGGATGGCTGCGGATATCGCTGCGATATGACTGTTATCAACGCTGCTTTGTGTCATTCCAGGCGGCGTTGTCACCTCCTCGGGGACAATTTTTGACACAATGGAAATAATCGCGATCAGCAGAACCAGGATAATAAATACCGCGCCCATACCCAGGCCCAGTAGTTGCAGACTCTGCATCAAAAGTTGTTCAATTTCCATGGTTGCCCGATCGGTATACGCAAAGACGGCGAATTATACTATATGAAGCAGTCATTTTAAGCGTTATAAATCAGCGGGTTGATCCTTGAGCGACCTCCCGGTTTTATGATATCCCTGCGATTCACTTTGCCTGCGCTCGCAAACTCTCAACGCTCGCGGTTGGCGTGAGTATGTCCGGGTCGAGCATCACTTCGATCAGGGCTGGCCTGTCGGCTGCCAGGCTGCGCTCGAAGGCCGCTTCAAACTCATCGGTTTTTTCAACTCGCTCGCCATGGGCTCCGTAGGCTTCGGCCAGGGCGACAAAATCGGGATTAACCATGTCGGTGCCGATCACGCGACCGGGATATTCACGCTCTTGGTGCATGCGGATGGTTGCGTATATGCCATTGTTAATGACGATGACGATGATATTCGCGCGGTACTGCATCGCGGTGGCGAGTTCCTGCCCGTTCATCATGAAATCTCCGTCACCGGCAAGGGCCACCACGCAACGGTCTGGATAGCGAAGTTTCGCCGCAATCGCGGCAGGCAGGCCGTAACCCATGGTGCCGCTGGTCGGTGCCAGCTGGGTACGATACCCACGGTAGCGAAAAAAACGATGCAGCCAGCCGGTGTTGTTGCCGGCGCCGTTACAGAGGATGCTGTCCTCATCGACAAGGTTTCTAATGCTGTGGACGATATCGGATAACTGCACCGGGCCATCGACACTGACGGAGCGGTTCCAGTCGAGATAAACCTGGTGCGCCTGCGCGACCTGCTGGCTCCATGCATTGTTGTCTGCCGGTTTGAGCCTGGCCTCGGCCAGTGCCGAGACAAAGGTTTCGGCACTGGCATTGATGGCCAGGTCAGGCTGATAAATATGCCCGAGTTCTTCGGCTCCCGGATGGACATGAACCATGCGTTGGCTGGGACAGGGAATATCGATCAGCGTGAATCCGCCGGTGGTCATTTCTCCGAGCCTCGCGCCGATCACCAGCAGGCAGTCGGATGCCCGGATGTACTGGGTCAGCGCGGGATTGACGCCGAGCCCGAGGTCGCCAATGTAATTGGGGTGCTCGTTGTCGAAGAAATCCTGACAGCGAAATGAATTGACGACGGGAACCTGGTTGGTCGCGGCAAATTCCTGCAACCTAAGGCGCGTGTCCTCGTTCCAGCCACTACCGCCGACAATGATCAACGGGCGTTCGGCAGCTTCCAGCAGGTTGACGGTTTGCGCGATGTCGGCTGCCGCAGGACTGGTTTTGACAAGTTGCCAGGGTTTCGCATCACTAGCGCCCGTTTGATCAGTCAGCATATCCTCAGGCAGCGCGAGTACAACCGGGCCGGGGCGCCCGCTGGTAGCGACGCTGAAAGCCCGGTTTAAATACTCGGGAATGCGCTCGGCGTCATCGATTTGCGCGACCCACTTGGCCACTTCGGAAAACATTCGGCGATAATCGATTTCCTGGAAAGCCTCGCGCTCGAGATCCTTGCGCGCAATCTGTCCAACCAGCAGGATCATCGGGGTTGAATCCTGCATGGCGACATGCAGCCCACCGCTGGCATTGGTAGCACCGGGGCCGCGCGTTACGAAGCAGACCCCGGGCCTGCCCGTCAGCTTGCCTTCGGCCTCGGCCATGTAAGCAGCGCCGCCCTCGTTGCGGCACACGATCAGTGAAATTTCACTGCGATCAAAAAGTGCATCCAGCGCGGCGAGATAGCTTTCGCCGGGAATGCAAAAAATACGTTCAACGGTGTTGATTTTCAGCGCGTCGATTAAGACTTCGGCGCCGCTACGTGACTTGTCTGGTGTCTTCAAAGTATCTGGTCGCAATTAATGATGAATCGGTTTTCCCCTGATTAACAGTGTCAGACATGACGGTTTTGACGTTGTGGTTCAGGGTATTTGTATCTTCGCCACGATCCGAATAAAAAGCAATGCTTTGAAGGATGGAAACCAAATAGATTTTTAGTCGGGTCTGAATTCGCTAACACGGAAAAAATGGATAGGCTAAAACAGCAGATAAACATAGAATCCCCTGCATGAAATCGATGCATGCAAAAGGCTTGCTGATAACTGCCTGCGGGGTCCTGGTAATTTCCCCGGATGGGCTGTTGACGCGACTGATCACAACGGATCACTGGACCATGATTTTCTGGCGTGCGCTGTTTCTGTCCTTTGGCATGTGGCTGGTGATCAACCTTGTCTACCCCAACCGAGCATGGCAACAGTATAAAACGGTGAGGGGTCCCGGTTTGCTGATGGTCGGGGCCTATTCACTGGGCACGATATCCTTTATTTTTGCGATCACGCATACCAGCGTCGCCAATACCCTGATCATCCTCAGCACCACGCCGTTGTTCGCGGCGATTATCGGTCGCTTGCTGCTGCATGAAAGAATTCAACCGAGAACCATGGTCGCAATTCTCCTGGTTTGTATCGGGATAACGGTTCTAGCATCGGGTAGTGCCGAGCAGGAGGGGGGTTTACTGGGAGACCTGGCCGCAATACTCGGCTCGTTTTTCCTCGCCTGCGGCTTTAGTTTCGTGCGCCGTTTTCCCGGGGTTTCGGCTTTTTCGGCAATATCCTGCAGTGGTCTGTTAACGGCAGTGATGATATTGCCGTTGGCGTCGCCGTTTGCAGTCTCGCAGGCAGACATGGGGTACCTGCTGGTCATGGGTTTATACATGCTGCCGATCGGGACCGCGCTGATGTTTCTCGGCCCGCGCTATATTCCGGCACCAGAAGTTGGACTGCTGTTATTGCTGGAATCGATCCTAGGGCCGGTCTGGGTATGGTTGGCACTGGGCGAAGAGCCCGGGGTCAGCACCCTGCTGGGCGGGGCAATCGTGATATCGACACTCGCCATCAATACCATCTGGGCGCTGAAATATCCACGCCTTGAACCCGCCGCGGTTTAAATTTCAGAGCTTTGAATTCGATTTGCGTTTTACTTTAGCGATGCTTTGAGCGTCGGTTGAATTTAAGTGCTCCGCGTGCACGCAGTTCGAGCGAACGTAAGCTGTAAAGAATAAATTGATTTAGCGGAGTATCGAGATCAAGTTCGTAGGCAAGGCGCACTACCGCACCATTCTGGGTGTCGAGCTCCGACGGTCTGCCTGCGACGAGGTCGCGTTGCATCGAGGTTGTCGAGTTGGGAGGGATATCTCCCAGCGTAGCCAGGGTCTTGCTGACGCTATCTGCGGGCAGATTTATTTCTCTGGCAAGACCAAGTTGAAAAACCTCTTCGATTGCCTCGGTTAGCAGGTCACGCGTTTCCGGCTGATCCAGCAAGACGCCGATTGGAGCTCGTGACACGGCACCGAGCCCACTCCAGGGGGTGATCAACATGAATTTTTGCCACATTGCGACCTTGACATCTTCGGGAATGCTCGACTTGACGCCATAGCAGTGATTAAAGGTCTCGGACAGTGTATTGACGCGAGGATCGGCGTGATTGTCCAGATGACCGAAACGAATCAGGGGATTGCCACCGCTATGCTTGACGTGGCCGGGGTTTGCCTGAAATGCCACGATCGCACAAAGCCCACCCAGCACGTTATCCGCGTCGAGTATGCTGGCAAGCTGATCCGGGGCTTCGATACCGTTTTGCAGCGGGATAACCAGGGTGTCTGGACCTACCATGGGTTTCATCGCCCTGGCGGCTGACGGAACCTGCCAGGACTTAACGCAGCACAATACGTAATCGACGATACCGACTTCGGAGGGGTTTTTGGTAACTTTGACCTTATCGATACTGAAATCACCGGCGATACTGCCGACTTTGAGGCCATATGAGCGCAGCGCCGAAAAATTCTCGTTGCGCGCTATAAAGGTGACATCCTGGCCAATCTGGGCCAGTCGTCCTCCGAAATAAGCACCCACGCCGCCGCTACCAAAGACCGCTATTCGCATTCTGTCTCCATGGAAAAGTATCGGGTTTGACCTTACATTATGGCGCAGTGTCATTGTTTTGTAAGAATAATTCCTGAACGGGCGTCACGCAACAGCCAGAGTCAACGAAAATAGCAGGTCACTTCGCCTGAAAAGACTGCCGATGCCACGAGGAAATGTTTAGAATCTCGATAAAGCATGTAAATGATAATATTTTCCATAATATGGAAAATATCACAGAATTATGTAATATATAATTAATACAACAACTTATGAAATAATATTATTGCATACTATCTATTTTGGAATATATTTTTAAAATAAAAATGTCGTTTCTGGATATGTTCTATGAATTCCGGGCTGTTAAATTACGCGTTATGACTAACCAGGTTACCAATATTACGCGCAAACGCGGCAGACCGCCCGGACCGAACAGTCGTGCCGGCGACGGTAAGAACCAGTCGTTAATACGCGCACTGACATTGCTTGAGCGTCTGTCCGAGACACCGACCGGCTTGAATCTGACCGATCTTTCCTACCAGTTAGGCATGCCCGCCGCGACCGTGCATCGTTTGCTCAGCACCTTTGAGGAACTCGATTTTGTCGAGCAGGACGCCGAACAGGGATTGTGGTTCGTGGGCATTAAAGCGTTTACCGTCGGCAACGCGTTTTTAAGCCGGCGTGACTTAGTAGCCAGTGCAAGGCCGCATATGCACGCACTGGTGGAGCAATGTGGAGAAACGGTAAACCTTGGCGTGATCGATGATGGCGAGGTGGTTTTTATCGGCCAGGTCGAATCGCGGGAGGTGATGCGCATGATCGTGAGATTGGGTAGTCGTTCTCCCATTCACGCTTCGGGCGTTGGTAAGGCGTTGTTGGCGAACATGCCGGAACAGCGGGTTGCAAATATATTGCAACGTCGCGGCCTGGCGCATTACACCGACCACACTATCGATAATCCAACCCAGTTGCGCGAAGAGCTCGAACAGGTCAGACAGCTTGGATATGCGCTCGATGACGAAGAACACGCGGTCGGCCTGCGTTGCGTGGCGTCAGCAATATTTGATGAGAATGGTCAGGCGTTGGCGGCGATATCACTATCAGGACCCAAGGCCAGGATAGTAGATAACCGTTTGAGTGAACTCGGCAATGCCGTCCGTCAGACAGCCGATGAAATTACCCAGGCGCTAGGCGGTTATAGGCCGACCTGAACTGGAACTAATGTGCCGCGTGAGCGCGGTGTAACGATTTTAAAATACGAGAGACAAGCAAATGTCAGCACAACCAGAGTTTAACCAGAAATCAGCAGAGGGCTTTGAAATGTTCCCACAACTTGAAATTCCGCATACGCTGGCCGCAGGACCGGGACCGGGTAACACGGACCCGCGCGTACTCGCAAGATTTGCCGCGGCGGGTGTTGCCGATCATATGCAGGCCGACGTCGTACGTGGCATGAAAGAAGCCAAGGCCATGCTGCGTGAAGTTTTCGGCACTAAAAATGCCTATACCTTTGGCGTTTGTGGTACCGGTTGGGACGGGCTGGATTGCGCGTTCTCGCCAATTCTTCCCGGTGATACAGTGGTTGCTTTCGTCAACGGGACTTTCAGTGGCATCGACGATTTCAATATCCGTTTGAAGGCCTCGACGCCGCAAGACCTGGCAGCGGATCCGCTGAATCCGAAACCTGCTAACGTTGTAACCGTAAACGTACCCCACGGTGAATCGGTTACCGGCGATATTGTCGAGGCAGCGCTTGCCGAGCACAAACCGATGTGGGCATTTATGGCGCACTGGGAAACCGGCAGTGGTCGTATCAACGACCTCCAGGGATTCAACGATGCCTGTGCTAAACACGGTGCGATGGGTATTGTCGATGCAGTTTCCAGCCTTGGGATCGCTTACTTTAATATCGATGATTACCCGGCGGTAACCACCTGGGCTTCCTGTCCACAAAAAGGGATACTCGGATTGCCCTTGACTTACGCCCCGGTCAGTTTTAATGACAAGGTCATCGAATTACTCAAAAAACGTGGTTGCTACACCTATGTGCACCATCCAATTCTGGAAGCGCGCCATTGGTGTATCGCCGATGGCCAGGATGCCGAAACCGCCGCCTACCACCGCACGCATTCGGGTTACGCGGTTGCGTCTTTCCACGAAGCACTGCGGTTGTTGCTCGAGCATGGCCGTGAGCAAAAAGCAGCCGATTACGCTTTTTTTGAAAAAGGCTTAAGCAGTGCAATTAAAGCGATGGGCTGCAAGGTCACGTCAAACATGACCAGCCTGGTGGTTTTTGATCTGCCCGAAGCTTTCGAAGGCAAGGAAAAAGAACTGGTCACCGGCTGCCGCGCGGCTGGTTTCGCAATCTGGAATACGCTGTCGGAACCGGCCCAGATACGGATAGGAATTTTGAACCATCTGAATTTCGATACCATAAACGAAATCGTAGGCCGCTTTGCCGATGCGATGATCAACATGGGCGCCGAGGTGGATAAGGGCCAGGTCCTGGATGATCTCAATAGCTATCTCGCCACTCGCTAAAAAGCAGACGTAAACCAAAAACGCCGGCTTTTGCCGGCGTTTTTTTGGAGTTTCGACGTCCCCGCCTAAAATGCCAAGCCGCGTGCGCTAACCGGCCACAGGCATTCGACCTTGTCGTTACGGATACCGACATACCAGTCATGTAAATTGCAGGTTGGATCGCAGTGGCCCGGCACCAGCTTGAGCCTGTCATTTAGCCTCAGTCGGTTACCTGGATCGGCGATGACCCCATGTTCATCCGAGCAACCAACGTATTCGACATCGTCACGTCCATAGACAACCGGCAGCCCCGAATCGACGCTCATCACCTTGAGACCGGCATCGCAAATGGCGTCATCCTTCCTCGTTTTGGACATAATCGAAGTCCAGATAAAGAGGCTGTTCACGAATTCGGAAATGTGCTCGCCCTGCGCGTCGAGTACACGCTGGTAGTCGGCATCCATGAAAATATAAGACCCGCACTGTATTTCGTTGTAGATCCCGGATTCAGCTTCGAAGGGGTAACTGCCGGTACCGGCACCGGCGACGATGGCGCAATCGAGGTCATTATCGGTTAGTAGCGCAAGTGTATCGGCAGCCATCTGAGTGGCGGCGTCGATTTTTTCACGACGCTCTGCATAATCTCGAACATGTTGTGCCGATCCCTGGTAGGCCTGGATCCCGGCGAAGCTCAAACCCGAACAGGATTCAATTTTTTGCGCAATTTCCAGTGCGGCTTCGATGGTCAGGACACCGCATCGTCCGGCACCACAATCGATTTCGACCAGGCATTCGATATTGGCGTGCTGTGCCGTTGCGGCCGCAGACAAGTCGATAACGTTTTGCAGGTCATCGACGCAGACCAGCACGCGAGCCTGTTTTGCCAATTGCACCAGCCGTGCAATCTTGTTTGTATCGACGACCTGGTTTGACACCATCACATCAGTGATGCCGCCCATAACCATGACCTCGGCCTCGGCAACTTTCTGGCAGCAGATTCCACAGGCGCCACCATGATCGATTTGGTAGCGGGCTATATCAACCGATTTGTGGGTCTTGGAATGCGCGCGTAAGCGTACCCCGGCAGCAGCGAGGCGTTCGTGCAAGGTCGCGACGTTGCGCTCGAACGCGTCCAGTTCAATGATCAATGCCGGTGTAGCAACCTCAGATAGATCCATGCCGATTTCGGCAGGGATGTTCAAACCCACGACCAGCTCGCCTTGTTTAGAAGATGTTCTCATATTCCGTTTCCGATCGATTACTTGCAGCCCGGGCAGTGCTTAAGATCAACATTGCCCCCGGTAATGATGACCCCGACGCGCTGCCCCTGGAACAGCGCCCTGTTTTTTAGCATCACCGCCAATGGCACCGCGGACGAGGGTTCGATAATGATCTTCATGCGCTCCCAGGTGAGATACATGGCATCGAGAATTTCGTTTTCGCTGGCGAGAAGTACATCGGTAACAAAACGGGAAACAAAATGCCAGGTGCGTGGTCGCAGGTTGGTCTTCAAACCATCGGCAACCGATTGCTGCGCATCTCGTGTAATAATTTCTCCCGCCTGAAAGGAACGGTAGGCGTCATCGGCATTGGCAGGTTCGGCTGCATATATCCTCGTTTGCGGTGATAGCGTCGATAGTGCCAGGCAGGTTCCGGAGATCAACCCGCCACCACCGATCGGGGCCACTACTGCATCGAGGCCATCGATCTCCTGCTGCAGTTCCAGCACGCAGGTCGCCTGCCCGGCGATAACGCGCGGGTCATCATAAGGATGCACGACATCGGCCCCCGATTGCGCAACTACCTTCTCCAGGGTGGCCTCGCGCGATGCCTGCGTGGGTTCGCATTCGATTATATTGCCACCGTAACTGCGCACCGCGGCTTTCTTGGTCGCAGGCGCATTGTGGGGCATCACCACGGTTGCATCGATACCGCGCAGCGCGGCAGCGAAGCTGAGCGCCCCCGCGTGATTACCCGACGAGTGCGTGGCGACTCCGTTCGCGGCGTCGGCGTCGCTCAGGCCAAACACAGCGTTGCTCGCACCGCGCGCTTTAAAGGCGCCGACTTTTTGCAGGTTTTCACATTTGAAAAAGATCTCGGCGCCCGTTAACTGGTTGAGGTAACTCGAAGTCAGTATCGGGGTGCGATGAATGTAGGGGGTGATGCGCTGATGCGCTTCAACCACATCGTCGAATGTCGGGATATCCATGTGCTGGCGGCCTCGCCGGTTGGTGAACTCAGAAGGCCTAATAATGCCACAGAATCTAGACTATCTTGATATTGGAAACACGAATTCGAAAACGGTTGCCGCTTTCCATTGAAACATTCAGCTTGAGATTCATGAAGTCTGCGTAAGATTTAACCAGTGAGAACCGGGCCAAAGGCCCATCGTTGCCGTCGATGTTGTTACCGTTATAGAAATCCTTGAACAAGGTATTCAGTTCGTCACCGGTAAGCGATTTTGACATCGGATTTTCAATTTCAAGCGCACAGTATTCAGTCCCGGCTTGAACCTCGACCGTGATTTCTGATCCCAATGGGCTGTTCGAAATCGCATTCGTAATCAAATTCGCGAGTAAATGCTCCATCCATTTGGCGTCCACCAGCAGGGTCGGCAGCTTTTGCGCAGGTAACTGCAGCAAAATTTCTTTTTGTTCCGCATCTTTCCTGAGCTTTGAGCATACCCTGTTAAGCAGTTTGGAGAATTTAATTTCGCTAATCACCAGCTCGATTTCACCTTGATCACACTGACATTGCTGCAGCAGGTTCTGGATTAATCGATTCAGGTGGGTGGTGGAGTCGATGGCCTCCTCGTGATCGTCCGCGGGTAATTTCGGATTAATCCTGCGTCGAACCAGGGACTGAATTCGGGCGTGTAAATCGTCGCAGGAAAACGGTTTGACCAGGTAGTCATCGGCGCCCTGGATCAGTGCGGTTACCCGGTCATGGATTTGATCGCGTGACGAAAGTATTAATATCTCTACCTCGCGATCCAGTTCCCGAATTTCATGTAGCACCAGCAGGCTGGATTCTTTCGGTAACATCAAATCGAGAATAATTACGTCGTAGTCGAGGCTCGATGCATTGGTGATCGCCTGGGTGCCATCGGCTACTACATCGACTGCATAACCGAATCCCTGCAAGCCTGTGCTCATCGAATTTTGTAACCTGGCGGAATCTTCTACCATTAGAACTTTCATGGTTTCTTTTTAGCGAACCTGCCTGAAGATTGGCTTAAGATTCGGCACTAAGTGACAAAATTTGCATATTCGCTTGATACCGATCAACTTAAATGGTCGGCCATACCTGTTGCTTCGCTATTGATGGGAACGAATCAACAAGTTGCGTAATGTTATTTATGCAATTTCGAGCTTTGACAGGGTAATACTAAATTGGTTGTCATCGGATATCGAAGCATGCACGTCGAGGCCCATTAATTTGACATATGATTTTACCAGGGACAGGCCGATTCCGGCGTGG
>CAXMSP010000054.1:0-10027 GCA_964196225.1 uncultured Gammaproteobacteria bacterium
CTAGCAAATCAGTTTCCACCGGAGTAGTCCATGTCGCCACAGCAACCCAAGGTCCATCCTGACGATGAGCAGGCCATAGCCACCGAAGCCGAAGAACAGGCACATCTCGAAGATGTCGTTCCCGAAGCCGCTGACACTGAAAATGAGGCCGACGAGCCTGTCGAGATTCAGCTGGCAAAAGCGCAGGAGACAATTAAGGATTACTGGGATCAGATGATGCGATTGCGTGCCGAAATTGATAATAATCGCAAACGTGCAGAACGCGACATCGAGAGTGCCCACAAGTACGCTTTGAAGAATTTTGTTGAAAACCTGTTACCCGTGATCGATAGCATGGAAATGGGTCAGACCGCCGCCTCGGCAGACAATGCGACCCTGGAAAGCATTCGTGAGGGAACCGCGTTAACCACGAATATGCTGATCCAGGTTCTGGAAAAAAATGGACTCGAGCAAATCGCCCCCCTGGGAGAGATTTTTGATCCTGAAAAGCACCAGGCCATCAGTATGATTGAGGCGGAGGGTGCAAAACCCAATACCATTGTCGATGTTATGCAGAAGGGATTCTTGTTAAATGATCGCCTGGTGCGACCTGCAATGGTTGTTGTTGCCAAGTAAATCACAAAAAAAATTAGAATTTACTTGAAAGCAATAAAAATAACCCTACATCTGGTGTAAGTTTCTTTTAGAACAAATTTTTTGGAGTATATCTGATGGGCAGAATCATAGGCATAGACCTCGGCACCACAAACTCTTGTGTGGCGGTAATGGAGGGTGGCAAACCCAAGGTTATCGAAAATTCCGAAGGCGATCGTACTACCCCTTCCATCGTGGCTTTTGGTGCTGACGATGAAGTCCTGGTTGGACAGCCGGCAAAACGCCAGGCGGTCACCAATCCCACTAACACGCTATACGCCGTAAAACGCCTGATTGGGCGTCGTTTCGATGAGAAAGAGGTCCAGAAGGATATAGATCTGGTGCCCTATACCATCCTTAAGGCCGAAAATGGCGATGCCTGGGTTGAAGCCAAGGGCAAGAAAATGGCGCCGCCTGAAATCTCGGCTCGTGTATTGCAAAAGATGAAGAAGACTGCCGAAGAGTATCTTGGTGAAGAGGTAACCGAAGCCGTTATAACGGTACCGGCCTATTTTAATGACTCACAACGCCAGGCAACCAAGGACGCAGGGAAAATTGCCGGCCTCGAAGTTAAACGTATTATCAACGAACCAACGGCGGCGGCCCTGGCCTACGGCATGGACAAGTCTACTGGCGATAAAAAGATCGCTGTCTATGATCTGGGTGGTGGTACTTTCGATATATCGATTATCGAAGTGGCCGAAGTCGATGGCGAGCATCAGTTCGAAGTGCTGTCCACCAATGGTGATACTTTCCTTGGTGGTGAAGATTTCGATATGCGCCTGATCGATTACCTCGCCGATGCTTTCAAGAAAGAGCAGGGCATGGACCTGCGCGGTGACCCGCTTGCAATGCAGCGTTTGAAGGAAGCCGCCGAGAAAGCAAAAATTGAATTGTCATCGACCCAGCAAACCGATGTAAACCTGCCCTATATCACTGCAGACGCTTCCGGTCCTAAACATCTTAATTTGAAGATAACCCGCGCCAAGCTCGAATCACTGGTTGACGATTTAATCGCGCGCACCATCGATCCACTCAAGGTGGCCCTGGATGATGCGAATCTTTCGGTATCAGATATCAACGATATTATCCTGGTTGGCGGGCAAACTCGTATGCCCAAAGTCCTGGAAGTGGTTAAGAACTTCTTTGGTAGCGATCCACGCCGCGACGTAAACCCGGACGAGGCAGTTGCTTGTGGCGCTGCAATCCAGGGTGGCGTCCTCGGTGGTGATGTTAAGAATGTGTTACTGCTTGATGTTACCCCGCTTTCACTTGGAATTGAAACCCTCGGTGGTGTCATGACCAAGCTGATTGAAAAGAATACGACAATTCCGACCAAGGCGGCCCAGACCTTTTCAACCGCGGAAGATAATCAGACCGCGGTAACAGTACATGTAATGCAGGGTGAACGTGAAGTCGCCACGGCTAACAAGTCTTTAGGTCGGTTTGATCTCTCGGATATCCCGACTGCGCAACGCGGTGTGCCCCAGATCGAAGTAACCTTCGATATCGACGCCAACGGTATTCTTAATGTATCGGCCAAGGACAAGGCAACGGGTAAAGAGCAGAAGATTGTTATCAAAGCTTCAAGCGGTCTATCCGATGATGAAGTCGATGAGATGATCAAGGATGCAGAAGCACATGCCGATGAAGATCGTAAGCATCGTGAAACCGTCGAAACTCGCAACCAGGCTGATGCGATGATCCACGCGGCTGAGAAGACAGTCAAGGATCTGAGTGAGCAGATTGACGACGAAGATAAGACCAGGATCGAATCTGCAATCGAAGACCTGAAAAAGGCTTTAGAAGGTTCGGACAAGGACGATATCGATGCCAAGACGCAGGCTCTTGCCGAGGCATCCAGTAAGGTGGCTGAAAAGGCTTATTCAGCTGGTGCCGCAGAAGGCGGACCGGATCCGGTTGATGCGAATGCATCTGCGCAATCGGATACCAGCGAAGATGTCGTCGATGCCGAATTTGAAGAAGTAAAAGAAGACGACAAAAAGTAACGATTTTTTCTGATCGTTATAAACCTGGCGCGATTTATCGCGCCGGGTTTTATTATTTGTAGAAACGAGTCAATGTCACAACGCGATTATTACGAAGTTCTCGAAGTTTCAAATACTGCATCGGATGCCGAAATTAAAAAGGCGTTTCGTCGCCTGGCGATGAAATATCATCCGGATCGCAATCCTGATGACGAGTCAGCTGAAATAAACTTCAAGGAAGCCAAGGAAGCTTTCGACGTACTTTCAAATCCCAACAAGCGCGCAGCCTATGACCAGTTCGGACATGCCGGTGTCGATCAATCAGTCGGAGGAGGCGGGTTCAGCGGGGGTGGTTTCGGTGACGCCTTCA
Source organism: uncultured Gammaproteobacteria bacterium (assembly GCA_964196225.1). Classification (GTDB taxonomy): domain Bacteria; phylum Pseudomonadota; class Gammaproteobacteria. The sequence continues at coordinate 2,992 of CAXMSP010000054.1, forward strand.
GCGATATTTTTGGAGATATATTTGGCGGCGGTGGCCGCTCGCGTGTGCGCAAGGGCGCCGATCTGCAGTACAACCTCGAATTAAACCTGGAGGATGCCGTCAGTGGTACCACGGTTAAAATTCGTGTACCTACCTTGAAACACTGTACTACCTGCTCAGGCAGTGGCGCAAAACCCGGGACTTCTGCAGAAACCTGCAGTACCTGTGGAGGGCACGGCCAGGTACGTATGCAGCAAGGGTTTTTTTCGGTGCAGCAAGCCTGTCCCAAATGTCGCGGCAAAGGCACAACCATCAGTGATCCCTGCAATACATGCCACGGTGCCGGACGGGTAAAAGAACACAAATCTCTATCCGTAGAAGTGCCTGCGGGGGTCGATAATGGTGATCGTATCCGCCTGTCAGGAGAAGGCGAGGCGGGCGATGCAAGTGCTCCGTCTGGTGATTTGTTCGTTCAAATACATGTCAAACCACATCCGATTTTTGAACGTGATAATGCTGATCTTTACTGCGAGGTACCCATTAGCATCGTTACTGCCGCGCTTGGCGGCGAGCTCGAGGTACCCAGTCTCGAAGGCAGATTAAATCTGAAAATACCAGCGGGTACCCAGACACATAAGCAGTTTCGGATGCGCAGCAAGGGTGTCAAACCGGTTCGAGGCGGTCCAATCGGTGATTTAATCTGCCGCATTGTTGTCGAAACACCTGTAAAATTGAACGCCGATCAAAAAGAACTACTTGAGCAATTTGCAAAATCGATGGATAAGGCGGGGAAGAAACACAGTCCGAATGAAAATTCCTGGGTCGATAACATGAAGCAGTTCTTTGAAGATATGAAATCTTGAGACATTAAACCTGGGAGACCACTAGTGACTCGAATCGCAATTGCAGGCGCAGCAGGACGGATGGGCAGGAATCTGGTTATCGCCTGTAGCGAGGCCGGCGATATGGAGCTAACCCAGGCCCTGGAGCAGGATCAAAGCCCATCTCTCGGCATGGATTGCGGTTTGCTGGCCGGACTGGCCCCCAACAAGGTTTTAATCAGCGATCACCTCGACGGCAGCTCGTTTGATGTATTGGTCGACTTTACCCACCCAAGCGCTACCATCCACCATGTCGAATTTTGTTCAAAACACGGCAAAAAAATGGTTGTGGGCACCACCGGTTGTGACGCGGGACTAGAACAAGAAATGCACGTGGCAGGACAGGAAATTGCTATCGTTTATGCCCCGAATATGAGTGTCGGGGTAAACCTTTGTCTTAAACTGCTACAAACGGCCGCCGCGGTTCTGGGCGATAGCGTTGATATTGAAATAATCGAAGCTCACCATCGCTACAAGGTAGACTCGCCGTCCGGCACCGCTTTAAAAATGGGGCAGGTGGTTGCCGAAACCCTGGGTCGCAATCTAGATGATTGTGCGGTTTACGGTCGTGAAGGCCAGACCGGAGCCAGGGATCGTAAAACCATTGGCTTTGAAACCATCCGTGCCGGGGATATTGTCGGCGAGCACACGGTATTATTCGCGGCCGAGGGTGAACGTATTGAAATTACGCACAAGGCTTCCAGTCGCATGACTTTTGCGCACGGTGCGATACGCGCCTGCCGCTGGTTAGAGCAGCAGGAGAAAGGTATTTTTAGTATGCAGGACGTACTCGAAATTACGTGAATTCACATTAGATAGTTAATGTAAGTACATGAATTTAAATCGCTTTACTATTTTTCCTGCCATTCATCTGCGTAATGGAGAGGTAGTGCGTTTCACCCAGGGTGATACCGAAAATCCGGTAGTCTTCAATACCGATCCGGTTGCATGCGCCCGCCAGTGGATTGACCAGGGTGCGGAATGGCTGCAAGTTGTCAATCTTGACGCCGCCTTCGACGAGGACGCCAGCCATAACTGGGAACTCATTAAACAGATAACTGCGCTCGACGTAAATATCCAGTTCGGTGGTGGCATCCGCAGCATTGATGATGTCCACTGGGCGATGAAATCGGGCATCAAGCGGGTCATTATCGGGACTTCTGCCGTTGAAAATCCGCAAATGATGGCAGAGTCGATTGCAACTTATGGCGGTGATGCCATCGTGCTCGGGATCGATGCCGATGCCAGCGGCGAAGTCCAAATTCATGGCTGGCGTGCAGGTGGAAGCGTCCAGGCAACAGCGCTTGCGATTCAAATGCGGCAATTGGGAGTAACCACGGCAATTCATACCAGTATTCATCGTGACGGTTCGATGACCGGGGTCGACCTGGAAGCGTCAATTGATCTTGCCGCCATGAGCGGTTTGCGAATCATCGTTGGCGGCGGCATCGGCTCAATGACGGATGTGCGTGAGTGCTTTAACAACGACGGCATCGATGGCGTAATAATCGGTAAGGCACTATATACCGGTAATGTCGACCTGAAGAAAGCGCTCGATATTTCCAGTCATAAAGATTCCTTCGAGGCCGGGTTATCCAAATGGAAGGCTGATCAAAGTATGCCCTGGAATCGATTTGGATATGAACTGGTCGAACATAATTTGAAGAAGCATATCCCGATGGATTCACGACCACTGCGTATTCTTGATGCCGGTGGCGGTAACGGGCTTGACAGCCTGGCGCTGGCGCGCATGAATCACCAGATTGATATTGTTGATATCTCCCAACAGATGCTCGATGACGCTCGCGCCAATGCAGCGTTGGCCGGTGTTACCGACCGCCTGAGTATCCATGCGATGGATATTCTCAACATTGGCAGTAAATTTTCCGAAAACGAGTTTGATATTGTCCTCTGTCATAACGTAATTCAGTTTATCGACGAGGTGAAACCGTTGCTGGAGGCTCTAAAGCTGGCTTTGAAGCCCGGCGGTTTCATGTCGTTGATTACCACTAATCAGTATTCATTACCCTACCAGGCGGCCTTTCTGGAACAAGATCTGGATAAAGCCTATGACCTGCTCGACCAGAGCGATCAATACAACTCGATATTTGATATCAACGTGCATGAATACCGCCCCGACGAAGTCATCGACTGGCTTACTGGCATGGGGCTAAGCCTCGAAAAACACTACGGGATTCGGTGCCTTTACAATTACTGGGGCACCAATGAATTAAAGGAGAATTCCGTGGTATACAAAAAGCTGAAGAAGCTCGAAATGGAGTTTACCGAACGCGATCCCTATAAGCTTACTGCGAGGCAGTTCCAAATCATCGCGCGAAAGACCTGATCTGTCACATCGTTAACGCATTGTCACCAGCTCCTCTGAGCTGGTTGGATGAATCGCTACGGTGTCATCGAAGTCTTGCTTGCAGGCACCCATCCGTATTGCTACCGCAAAGCCCTGCAGCATCTCGTCGACCGCAGGACCTATCATGTGGCAACCAATAATCTTTTCTTCTTCATCGAGGCATACCAGTTTCATCGCGGTAGGCACGTCGTGTCCACTGATCGAGTTGTACATCGCCGTAAAACGGGTCTGGTAAACCTTGATCCGATCCCCGTATTCTTCTCGTGCGGCTTCCTCGGTAGCGCCTACTGTTCCGATCGGTGGGTGACTGAATACCACGGTTGGGAGCAACTCGTAGTCGAGGTGTCGCTCGGGCTGATTATTGTAGAGGCGATCCGCCAGCCGTCTGCCAGCGGCAACCGCAACCGGCGTTAGAGCGGCCCGCCCGGTTATATCTCCAAGGGCAAAAATATGAGGCTGATTGGTGCATTGATATATGTCGGTTTCAACAAACCCTTTCTGATTTGTCCCGATGTCGGCATTTTCCAGTTTCAGCGTATCAAGGTCGGTGGCCCGTCCAATGGCATAGATCACCTGGTCCACATTCTCAAGCCCAACACCATGACTGTCATCAACTTCCAGCAGGCCAGAAGCCGCGTGCCTAATGTGGGTAATTTGACAGTTGGTTCGCAGCTCAATGCCGGATTTGGCAAGCTCTTCCAGCAGGGTTGTTTGAATCAGACTATCGAATTCACCCAGTACATGATGTTTGCGTAAAAACAGGGTGACATGGCTTCCCAACGAGTTCAATACGCCTGCCAGTTCCACCGCGATATACCCCGAGCCCACTATCGCAACGCGTGCCGGCTGTCGATCGAGTGCGAAAAATCCATCAGAAGTGATGGCGTGTTCCGCGCCGGGTATGTCCGCTACCCGGGGATGTGTTCCGGTCGCAATCGCAATGTGTTTCGCAGAATATTGTTTACCGTTGACACTTACCGTGTTGGCGTCGACGAAACTGGCCTCACCTTCAATTTCGTCGATGCCAAGTTCTTTCATGTAACCGTGATACCAGTCATTGATTCCGCTGATGTATCGTTCCCGCTTTTCAACCAGTTTGGACCAGTCAAATCCGTTGCTGGTCAGGTCGTACCCATAACCACCGGCATCGTCGATCATATGAGCCAGGTTCGCTGCGAACCACATGATTTTCTTCGGTACACAGCCCACGTTGACACAGGTGCCGCCGATATCGCCACGTTCCACGATCGCACAACGTTGACCATAGCTGGCTGCGCGTTCCGCAATAGACAGGCCGCCACTTCCGGCGCCAAGCGTGATCAGGTCATAGTCGAATTCGTGTGCCATGGCATTCTCCTTAAGTTTACCGGCGCGCACTGTAGCAGTTTTCTGATAGATTTTTTATCCTTCTGAATACATAATTCGCCGAAATCTGAAAGGGTCGGGTGAAATGTTTAAATTTATAAGATTCCTGATAACCCATGGCATCGCTCTGGCTCTCGGCTTTGCACTGGGAATTTACCTGTTACCAATACTGGTGGCACCGGAAGGGCCCAGTGACGCCGAAGTGTCATCTTCTACGTCGCAGGCCATGTTCAGTGCTCAATTCCGCAAAGATCTCCCAGGTAGCGATTTCCTGCATTGGGGGGAAGGGACGATTTCGATTTCGGCAAAGCAAATCGGCTTTATAGGATCGCTTGCACCGGGACCTGATTATCGACTGTACCTGACTCGCAAGCTTGTTCTGAACGAACAGGAATTCTTGAATGTAAAAAGCGAATCGGTCGTTGTCGGGGAGGTGAAGACCTTTAGTAATTTTATCCTGCCGATGCCGGATTCTATCAATCCGTCCGAATACAGTGCAGTGGTTGTCTGGTGCGAAACATTCGGTGAATTTATAACTGCCGCAAGTTACCAGTAGCCCGATCATCGACGCTTTCAGGGCCACGAATATTCGATGCACCACCAACTAAAACCAATCGCCTATGGAGAAAAGACCTCTTGTAGATAGGCATTAACTAATCTTGCGGGCCCCAGAGGATCCGGTCGAGGTTATCTTCGGTTTCGAGTTCAATAATTTTCGTACCATCGAAGCGTATGCCTTCCTGCTTTAACAACTGTGCCTGCTCCTGGTAAGAACTGGATCCGATTTCAAATGCCAGGGTTCGATTCGAGCGCACCACACGAAACCAGGGCAGGGGATCAGGAGATCTCCCAAGTGCAGCACTCACCATCCGGGAATAGCGAGGAAATCCTGCTGCCCTCGCGACTTCGCCATAGCCCATAACCCGGCCCGGAGGAATCGATGCAACAACCTGCCAGACCTGGTGATCAAACTTTTCCCTGAACCGACTCATGGTGCGAGTTTACTATTGGATGCGACTGCTGGAAAGCAAGCCAGTACCTGGTTTAGATCGAGATTTCTCATCCCCATGATTTTCGCTTCTGTGCCTGATTGACCTTGCAAAATTTAAGCGATGCCTAAGTTCCTAGCTAGCGAACGGTAATGAATATTTTGCAATATTTTACTTTAGATAACCTGAATAAATATATGATTTAATTAGTTTTGTAGATCTATTATATTAAAGATGTGAATCTATCTAGTTGCTAAGTGAAATCAATCAACCTCGTCGCGCGCATGTTCTCTTTTACCCAGTTGCACCAGTCGGCGTACTTCTGAAACTGCAACGCTGATGGTCGGGAAATCGCAGCTGCGCATCGCGCTGAACTCGTTGAGAATGCTGTCGTAACGCTGTAACCCGATGGTGTTTTTTTGCTCCCAGATAGCCATCGCCTTGTTGGTATGACGCTTGTTATCGACGATCTGTAAAACCAGCTCGGTCAGGTTATGCTGATTGGCATGCAAATCATTACGCAAATTCAGGATTGCAAGATGATTCCAGTGGGTGCGAACTATGGTTTGTGAAATGGCATCTCTGATCCAGTGCAGTTGGAGGCGTTCCGACAGGACAAAAAACAACCGGGCTACATATTCAGTATCCGTGTGAAGATCCGATTTGATTTCAATAATATCGAAGGCCGCAGCCAGCGTTGTTTTATCCACCAGCTCGTGCGCAAGCGCCTTTGGTAACCGGTATTTGACAAAGCGCCGCTTGTTTGCGAGATAATTCTTGCGGGATTGGCCCACCATGACGCTGGATATGACTTTGTGTAAAATTTTAGTATCGGATTTGTAACGCGCGATCACCTCGCTGACGCTGAAATCTGCAGGCTGATTACGCAACAACCAACTGATCGAACGCTCCAGTAGTCCACTGACTGCCTGGAAACAATCGTACCTGTCCTTTTCGTGAACAACGTTATCCAGCTTCTCCAGTTTCCTCCAGGTGTCATAGAGGTCAAAAACTTCAACACAAACCACGTAGGCCTTGGCGATATCTTCGATGGTTGCACCGGTCTCCTCGCGAATGCGTGAACCAAAGCCGATACCGATATTGTTTGCAATCTGGTTACTCAGTATTGTGGCAATAATTTCCTTGCGCAGCGGATGCTTGCGGATTTCATCGGCATAATGTTCCCGTATCAATCTGGGAAAATAGCCCAACAGGAGCGCGTCATAACAATCTTCTGTCAATGACGAGGCTTCAAGCAACGCGTTTTTGTAGGTTAGCTTGCTATAGGAAAGCAATATCGATAATTCAGGACGTGTCAGCCCCTGGTTCTTGGCGATACGATCAGTGATCTGTTTGTCGCTGGGAAGATATTCCAGTCGTCGATTCAATATCTTCTCTGTTTCAAGATGGCGCATGAAGCGGGCGTGCTGATACATCCTAAGCGCGGCATGCTG
>CAXMSP010000055.1:0-9186 GCA_964196225.1 uncultured Gammaproteobacteria bacterium
GGGCGTCCCTGCGCTGTCCCGCAACCGCGTTGCAGTGCTCGACAAGGGAATGGCCCTTGCGCTTCGCACTGCGCCTTGTTGCGAAACAGCGCAGGGACGCTGAATCCGTAATTATAATGTTGAAAGAGCACTAGTCGATCCAGTCAATGTGTCGTGATCATCTGCCACATACTCAACAGTGCCCCGGGCTTGTCCAGGGTTCACACGCAAGGACCTGAAACTCTTTTTTTACCCGCTAGCATCAAATACCGGCGGGGATCAAAATTCCCGCTATCCTCTGTTTATGGCTTACTCCCGGGAACTGAACGATCAAAGCGCTAGTACCAATAATTGTGGGCAATATGGTGGTATTGTCACCGGGCGTACTCCGCCTGGTAGCTCACAACTGCTCGGCAAACGGTTGGGGTTTGTTGCATGCAAATGCGCCCACACCCCGACGGCAGCATTGAGCTTGAACAAAACAACAGTTTAATCGGTGAAGATGGTCAGGTTTATCAAGAAGTTAATTGCATGGGGCGCAGTGGCGGTGTTTCTGGCAGTTGCGATTCTGGTCTTTCAATTATTGCGATTTCAACATGGCGGCATCAGTTTGCCACAACAACAAACCATCTTTCTGATCAAGTCCGGTAGCAACATCAAATCGATAGCACAGGATCTGAGCCTGCAGAAAGTAATTGATGATCCCTGGCTGTTTATCCTGTTAGCAAAGCTTAAAGGCGTGGAGACCAGTGTACGTGCCGGGGAATATGAAATCGAATCTGGTCTGACCGCTGACGACCTGCTCGAATTGTTCACCCGGGGCAACTCGATTCAATACAGCTTCACGATCATTGAAGGCTGGTCCTTCCGTCAGCTAATGGCCGCGATCTCCGAGGATCCTATCATCGAGCATACCCTGCAGGGCAAAGCGAATCAGGAAATTATGAGTTTACTGGGTCATCCGGAGCAGCATCCCGAAGGACTGTTTTTCCCGGACACCTATCGTTTTCCAAAAGGCACCAGGGACGTCGATTTTCTGCGACGCGCCTACCAGGTCATGCAAAAACACCTGGCCAGGGAGTGGGATCAACGCGGTAGTAATTTACCGTTAAAATCGAGTTACGAGGCCCTGATCCTGGCGTCTATTATCGAAAAAGAAACCGGTGCCGCCTTCGAGCGCCCGTTGATTAGCGCTGTGTTTACCGAACGTCTGCGAAGGAAGATGCGCTTGCAAACCGATCCGACCATAATCTACGGCATGGGCGAGGAATTCGACGGCGATATACGTTTTCGGGATTTAAAAAAGGACACGCCGTACAATACCTATCTGCGTGCCGGATTGACGCCAACGCCCATAGCGTTGCCAGGCCTGGAAGCAATTCGCGCGGCGCTACACCCGGCACCATCGAAGGCGCTATATTTCGTTTCCAAGGGTGATGGTACGCATCATTTTTCGGCCACCCTGCACGAACACAATGCGGCAGTAAAAAGATACCAGATAAATAATCGAAAATAGGGCAAGCAGGCGTAAACTCAGATCGTGAAGACCAAAACCAAGCAAAATCGTATGATTGTTATCGACGGCGTCGACGGTTCAGGGAAGGGCGTACAGACACGAAGGTTATTGCAGGCGTTTGTCGATGCCGGGGAACCGGCCATCCTGACGCGCGAGCCGGGTGGCTGCCCAGCAGCAGAGGATATTCGCGCGCTCCTGGTTACAGGTGAACCTGAAAAATGGGATAGCATGACCGAGTTGCTACTGATGTATGCGGCGCGGCGTTCGCACTTGCGCGACACCATCTGGCCGGCGTTGGAAGCAGGTAACTGGGTAATCAGCGATCGCTATGCCGATTCGAGTCGCGCTTTTCAAGGAATAGGCGGCAACCTGGGTCTCGAGACGGTGGAATCCATTCATCGTATCGTGGTTGGGGAATTTGAACCGGAACTGGTTCTGATTCTTGATATTCCGGAATCATTGGCCCTGGCAAGAGCCAGGGATCGTGGCGGTAATGAGGATCGCTTCGAGAAAAAAGGTGCTTCCTACCATGCGAAGGTTCGTGACGCTTTTTTACAGATCGCAGCGAGCGATTCCCAAAAATACAGGGTTGTCGACGCCGATCAAAGCATGGATCGGGTCAGCGAGAATATCGTCGATATCATCAATGATCGGTTTTCGCTAAACCTGAAAATCAATGGTGAAGCCTGCTAATGAATGAAATCAATCCACAATTTCTACCCTGGCAAGCCGATGTACTGAAGCACGCACTCGCGCTCAAACACCAGCAACATTTACCACACGCCGTGCTAATCGATACTGCGAGCGAGCAAGATATCAGCGGTTTCGCCTGCTACCTGTCGATGCTGTTGCTGTGCGATAAACCGGATGATCTGGCTATTTGTGGCAACTGCCAGGCTTGCAAAATGATGCAGATCGGTACCTATGCCGACTTTACCCTGGTCACGCTTGAACAAAATGAAAAAACAAAAAAACTTAATAAAAACATCAATATAGAGCAGATACGTAAACTAATACATGAAGTTTCTTTGACACGTCAATATGAGCGTTTAAAGATCGCCGCAATTTATCCCGCTGAAGCCATGAATAAATCTAGTGCAAATGCACTGTTGAAAACGCTTGAAGAGCCAGCCCCGAAGGTGTTGTTGATGTTACTAACCCACAACAGGGGACGGATTCCGGTCACGCTGCGTAGTCGCTGCCAATCCTGGTCGATTGATCCGCCTGCACGGACCCAGGGCCTGGAATGGTTACGCGGGCAGGGCGTACAGGATGAAATGGCGACCAGTTATCTTCAATTTGCCGGTGGCGATCCGGTACTCGCCCTGCATTTGAAACAACATGGCTACGCTTCCCTGGTATCCCAATTCAAGTCTCACTTCAGCCAGTTTTTGCGCTCTGAACTCAGTGTGACGGATCTCTGCCGCGGATTATTGTCATCTGAAACCGCAATAGTCCGACGACTCATCAACATGACCCTGATGGCGTATTGTTACCAGATGAGCGGGGTTGACGCCAATGCCGACCTGCGTTCGGGAAGCGACAAACGCAGTGCACAGGCAATAATGGAGTTACGTCTCAAGGCACAGCAGCAATTGCAAATCGAAGAAAATAACCTCGATCTCCAACTTCAGCTGGAAGACGTGCTAATATCATTGAAACAAATACTTACCCGGAGATTGATCTAATGGGAGCCCCCGGCAGTCAAGGTATACTTTCACTCAATATCAAGGACAAGAGCGCGCTTTATGCGGCGTACATGCCTTATGTTAAGAATGGTGGCCTGTTTATTCCAACCAATAAGCAATATTCGCTCGGCGACGAGGTTTTTATGCTCCTGAGCCTGATGGATGACAAGGAGCGTCTGCCGGTTGCGGGCAAGATTATCTGGGTTACCCCGCAAGGTGCGCAGAGTAATAAAGCGGCTGGTATCGGAGTGCAATTCAGTACCCAGGACAATGGCACCACGCGCAATAAAATCGAAGGCTTCCTGGCCGGTGTGTTGCAGGCTGATCGCCCAACCCATACGATGTAGTTGTTGTATTCTCGCCGAAATACAATGGCATTAGAGAAATAGCGCGAACCAATACAATTTTTTTATTAACATCCTCTGCGCTCTGCGCGTCTTCGCGAGAGCCACTTATATTATGACCAGCCCAAAACTCTAAAGTGTATTTTGATTCCCACTGCCACCTGGATCGAATCGATCTGGATGATTTCGATAACGATTTCAATCAACTGCTGAAGACGATCGAGCGGAACGATGTCACCCGCATGCTTTGTATTGGCGTCAACCTGGAATCCTTCGACGCGATGCACCAATGTATATCAGCTTATGAACACATCTTCTGTACCGCGGGCGTTCATCCCGACTACGAGGAGGTACGAGAACCCAGCGTTGAAGAACTGTGCAAACTGGCCGAACACGACAAGGTTGTCGCCATCGGCGAAACCGGGCTCGATTACTTTCACCAATCGGGTGATCTCGATTGGCAGCGCAATCGATTCGTGATTCACATCGAAGCCGCGCGCGAGTGTGGCTTACCCCTGGTGATTCATACCCGTGATGCGCGCGAGGATACGTTGTCATTGTTGCGCCAGCACCGGGCACAGGAAGTAGGGGGTGTACTGCACTGTTTTACCGAGGACTGGGACATGGCACGCGCTGCGATTGAGCTGGGTTTTTACATCTCTATTTCCGGTATCGTCACCTTTCATCAGGCCCAGAACGTGCGCGACATGGCGCAGCAGATACCGCTCGAGCGCCTATTGATCGAAACCGATGCACCATGGCTTTCACCCGCGCCACATCGCGGCAAAACCAATCACCCCGGTCGAGTCAAACTGGTAGCCGAAAAACTGGCCGAAATCCGTGGTGAATCCCTCGAAACGATTGCCAGAGCTACATTTCAGAATGCCAATACTCTGTTCGGCTTAAGCTAGCACTCAACACGGTAGCCGGTTATGCTTCGGTACTCAGTCATTTACACAATGGATAATGCCTGATTCCGAAGCCAATGCTCTGCGAGAACAATTTCTGGTTCTGCGTGAGTTCATGAACTCCCGAATTCTCGGTCAGCAGCGGCTAGTCTCGAGAATGCTGGTGGCATTGCTGGCCGATGGGCACATATTAGTCGAAAGCCCGCCTGGGCTCGCCAAGACCAGGGCTGTAAAGACTCTGGCCAGCGGTCTCGAAGGGAACTTTCAGCGTATCCAGTTCACCCCTGATTTATTGCCTTCCGACCTTACCGGCACCGATGTCTACCGACCCCATGACAGCAGCTTTGTTTTCCAGCAAGGTCCCTTGTTCCATCACGTGATTGTCGCGGATGAAATCAACCGGGCTCCGGCCAAGGTGCAATCGGCATTGCTGGAATCGATGGAGGAACGCCAGATAACCGTTGGCAAGAAGACCTATCCATTACCCGGGCTGTATTTCGTCATGGCAACCCAGAATCCAATCGAGCAAGAGGGAACTTACCCGTTACCCGAATCACAACTCGACAGATTTCTACTAAAGGTAAATGTCGACTATCCCAAAGTTGATTCCGAGATACAGATCATGCGGCTGGTGCGAGATGAAGCCCAGCTGGACGAACAAACCCCAGTCATTCCGGAAGGCTTGCCAATATCACAGCAAACAATATTCAATGCACGCCAGGAAATCCTTGATCTGTACGTATCGGAGCCCGTAGAACAATATATCGCGCAGCTGGTTGATGCCAGTCGATACCCTGAACCCTATTCAACCGAACTTGCCAGCTGGATTCAGTATGGAGCAAGCCCTCGCGCATCCCTGGCCTTTGATCGTTGTTCCCGGGTTCTGGCCTGGCTGGAAGGCCGGGATTTCGTTTCTCCAGAAGATGTACAACAACTGGCGCACGAGATTTTACGTCACCGGATCCTGCTGACCTACCAGGCAGAAGCCGACGGAATATCCACCGATGATGTAATCCATGAACTGCTGGCAAAAGTACCCGTAATCTGAGCATGGATGACAGGGCTGACAACGTCCCCGGGATCGACATCAAGGTCGATGATCTGGTCCGGGTACGTGGGCAGCTATCCGGCCTGGCATTGGCTAACAGCCAGCGCCGCGCAAGTTACCGGTCCGGCGCGCGTGAGGTTCGCGTCCGCGGGCGCGGCATGGAGTACGAAGAATCTCGTGCCTACGTCTACGGTGACGATGTCAGAACCATGGATTGGCGGGTCATGGCACGCACTGGCGAGGCACATACCAAGATATTTGCCGAGGAAAAGGAGCGTCGTTTCCTGATCGCGGTGGATTTGTCAGCATCGATGTTTTTCGGAACCCGGTTTAGTTTCAAATCGTGGGCCGCTGCCCAGGTGGCCGCCCATGCCGGCTGGTTGGCCAGTTTCGCCGGTGATCGAATAGGGGGACTAATCGTATCACCCGCTGCTCACCATGAAGTCAGGCCAGGGAAGACCAGGTCAGGTTTACTTGGCGTTTTTCATCACCTTGCCGAGGTGAACAAAATCGACTTACCACCAGACATGACGCGTAACCGGCTCAATTTTTTATTACGTGAATTAAATCGCGTGGTAAAACCGGGTTCCATAATCGCTTTAATTACAGACTTTATCGGTCTCGACGACCAGTCGTTAGAAATCCTGTCGTCCATTGTCAAGCATAACGATGTCAACGCCTACTGGATTCATGATGATACCGAGATTAATGCCTGGCCCGGGGGGCATTACCAGGTTTTAGTAGATCAACAAGAAGTGGGATTTGATTTATCAGGGTCAGCGAGTGATGCCTGGCTAAGCCAATGGCAGCAGGAGCATCGCAACCGCATTGAAACCCTGACATCGCGATTTAATATCCCGCTGCTTCCAGTTTCCTGCAATCACATAATTACGCCCCAGATCCTGAAGAACCTGAACATTTGAAATGACCGTCGAAGAACTGTTACTGGAACTAAAGGACATACAACCACCAACGGAGCCTGCCTGGTGGCTGATCGCGCCTGCTCACTGGATCGCAATATTGTTATTAATCGGCGTTGCTGCGGGTATCTGGCTTTTTTTCCAGCGGCGCGAAGCCAACCGCCTGGCGAGCCTTGCTGACCAGGAATTACAACGAATCCGGACCCTGTACACCCGCAACGAAGATTCACACCGACTCGCAATAGAATTGTCCAGGTGGCTGAAGCAAGTCGCCATACTGGCGTTTCCAACACGCCATCTCGAAAGTCTTAGCGGTAAAGGCTGGCTCGAGTTTCTTGATGAAAGCCTTGATAACAAAGGCTTCAGCGACGGTATAGGTCAGGTTTTTGGCAGCACGATTTACTCTAAACAGGTAAATCTGGAGGCAGCCCAACTGGTTCAACTTTGTGAACAATGGTTTTCGGCCATAAAACCCCATCTGCGACAACGGGGCATCGGCTGATGCTGGGGTTTGACTGGTGGTGGGCGATGCTGCTGTTGCCGCTTCCGCTGCTGGCGAGGAGACTATTGCTGGCAGCCGATAACGTCGACGTCGCGCTTGCGGTTCCACTGTTGAATCGCTACCGCTTTACCGATGCTTCGGTCAGCAAATCGACCGCTCAGTTGGCACGTATCTGCTTCTGGTTATTCTGGATTTGCCTGGTCACAGCCGCGAGTCGACCTTTCTGGTTGGGCGAACCGCTTTCGCGAACAGTCAGTGGTCGCGATTTAATGCTGGCGGTGGATATATCCGGCAGCATGAGCGAAACAGATATGACAATTAATTCAAAAACCGCGAGTCGGATCGAAGTTCTGAAAATAGTCGTCAAGGAATTTATCCAGCGCCGTGAAGGAGATCGCCTCGGGCTGATCCTGTTCGGTACAAATGCTTACACCTATGTTCCGCTCACTTTCGACCTGGATACGCTATCGGAATTGCTTGCAGATATCAGTACCGGGTTAGCCGGACGTCACACCGCAATCGGCGATGCAATCGGGCTTGCGGTCAAGACCATGCGTGAACAGGATACCGAACACAAAGTACTGGTACTCGTGACCGATGGCTCCAATACCGCGGGTTTCGAAAATCCAATCATCGCTGCCCAGGCTGCCCGACAGCAGGGACTGACCATTTATACCATTGGCGTTGGTACCGATGCTCAAACCCTGGGTCGGACCTACGGGCTAAGCACCATCCCCACCGGAGTCGCCCTCAACGAACGGGTACTTGGCAGAATCGCCGACGTGACTGGAGGCGAATACTTTCGCGCTACCAATGCCCCGGCACTGGAAAAAATCTACCTGACACTCGATGAACTGGAGCCTGTCGAATACAAGTACCAGTCACATCGACCGCGAAGTGAATTGTTTACGATGCCACTCGTGACCGGAATTTTCGTCATGGTGTTTTTTGCTGCCTGGTCGACCTGGCATTCACGATCATCCGGGGCTTTATGACTGATCAGGCTGCCTTCCAGTTTTTAAATCCAGGCTGGCTATTACTGCTGCCACCGGCCTGGTGGCTCATCTGGATTTACTCAAGGCATTCGCGCCGACAATCCATGTGGGGCAGGGTATGCGATCCACAGCTCCTTGATAATATGATTGCCGGCCGTCAAACCTGGAATGGCACCCGCTTGTTGGCCTGGACGTTAGGCATAATTATGACCCTGACCATCCTTGCGGCCGCCGGGCCCAGTTGGCGCAAGCAATCATATCCGATACTCGAATCAACCAGCGCCCGGGTCGTAGCACTGGACCTGTCCCGTTCGATGCTGGTTGAAGATATTAAGCCGAAACGCCTGGTACACGCTGTCGCAGCCGCCAGGGAAATAATTTCCACAGACTACGAGGGTGAAACCGGGCTCGTCGTATTCGCGGGCCATGCCTTCGTGGTTTCGCCATTATCGAGAGATGCAAAAACCTTGCTGGCATTCCTGGAAGTGCTCGATCCCAGCACCATGCCGGAGGACGGCACTCGCATCGACCTCGCTATCAGTGCGGCGCAGGGTTTACTCGAGGCATCGTTTGCCGGGAAAGGCCAGATTTTGGTTATAACTGCCGGGGCCAGAATTGACGGTACGCGAGCAGTGCAGGCAGCACTAACCGCAGCCAACCAGGGCCATCGCGTTTCTATTCTGGCTATTGGAACCGCGGCAGGCGCACCATTACTGGATCTGGAAGGACGGCAGGTGCGTGACAAAGATGGGAAATCTGTGCTGACAAAGACTAATTTCCAGCTATTGGAGCGCGTCGCCCAGATTGGCAACGGGTCACTTGTTGAACTGAAAGAAACCAGGGGATATGGCGATCTTCTGTTTTCAAGACTAGGCGCCGACGAATTAATCGAGTCGGAAAAAACCGCCGATAGTTCTCAGCGCGCAGCTGCCAATGACGGCGTCTGGATTGTCTGGCTAATACTCCCTTTCACGCTGCTCCTCTTCAGGAAAAACCTTATCTGGATGATACTATTAGCCGTACTGGTTCCGGATGGTCGCGAATTTTATGCGAAAGAATGGGATAGCTTCTGGAACCATCCGGAGAAGCTGGCCTTTGAAGCATACCTGCTGGGCGACTATCAATCATCTTACGAGTTATCCAGTAATCCGTTATTGCAGGGCTCCGCTTACTATCAAAGCAGAAAATATCAGCTGGCCCTGGA
Source organism: uncultured Gammaproteobacteria bacterium (assembly GCA_964196225.1). GTDB lineage: Bacteria > Pseudomonadota > Gammaproteobacteria. The sequence continues at coordinate 9,105 of CAXMSP010000055.1, forward strand.
GCTTTTTAGTGAAGACGACTCTGCAGCATCAATTTTTAACCTCGGCAACTCGCTGGCACAGCAAAACCGGTTTCCCGAAGCC
>CAXMSP010000056.1:0-20698 GCA_964196225.1 uncultured Gammaproteobacteria bacterium
TCAAGTCCGATACCTACGGCGGTTCGTTTCTATACCATAACGAAAACAACCAGGTTGCGGTTGGATTCGTCATCGGGCTGGATTATCGGAACCCGCATTTAAGTCCATTTGATGAATTTCAGCGCTTTAAGAACCATCCGGATATTCGCCCGATTTTCGAAGGCGGTAAACGCGTGTCCTATGGTGCGCGCGCAATCTCGGAAGGTGGCTTGCAGTCTATTCCTAAACTGACTTTTCCGGGTGGCCTGCTGATCGGCGATACGGCCGGCTTTCTCAACGTACCGAAGATCAAGGGCACCCATACCTCGATGAAATCCGCAATGCTTGCCGCCGAGGCCGTGTTTGAACTGCTGCCAGCCGAGTACGATGAGGAGAACCCTGGCGCTGCGCTGGAGGCGACTGCCTATCCAGAACGATTAAAGCAATCCTGGCTGTGGCAAGAGTTGCACCAGGTGCGCAACATTCGGCCCGCTTTCCAGAAAGGGCTGTGGTGGGGACTGATCAACGCGGCGCTTGAAACTTATATATTCCGCGGTAAGGCGCCCTGGACCATGGGTCATCACGCAGACCATGAGCAGATCGGCAACAAGAACGACTACCCGGTCATTGAATACCCCAGGCCCGACGGTGTCATCAGCTTCGATCGTTCGTCTTCGGTTTACCTGTCCGGTACCTATCATGACGATAACCAGCCCGCACATTTACGCCTGCGCGATGACAGCGTACCGATCGCGTTGAATCTCGAGAAATACGATGCGCCCGAGCAACGTTACTGCCCGGCCGGGGTTTATGAAATTGTCGAAGTAGACGGCAACCCGGCGCTGCAGATCAATGCCCAGAACTGCGTGCATTGTAAAACCTGCGATATCAAGGATCCCAGCCAGAACATTCACTGGACCGTGCCGGAAGGCGGTGGTGGGCCTGCTTATCCCAATATGTGACAATTTCGAGCATATGCTCGAAATTGTCATCCCGGAAGCGCCAAAGGCCTGCGCGGCCCGGCGCATCCGGGATCCAGTAAAGATCCGTCTGTGAACGGTTATTGGACCCAAGACAAAAAAAGGGAACTGACCCCTTGCGGGGGCCAGCTCCCAGTAGTTTGTTCCCTTAGGAGAGAACAATGCCTCACTGTATTATAGATTACTCTCCGGAGGTTGCAGGACAGATCGATATCGATGCCCTGATCGAAGCCGTGCATCAGGGCGCAATGGAGTCGGATCTGTTCCCTGAATATGACATTAAAACCCGCGCGCTCGCTTACCCACACCATCGCACCGGGCAAACCCGTGATTCCTTTGTCCATGTCGCGCTGCACCTGCTTTCCGGGCGCAGCGACGCACAAAAAGCGATGCTTAGTGAGTGCGTTCTCGGCCGCATTGAGCCGCTGTTACCACGAGTCGTCAGCGTCAGCGTCGAAATCCTCGATATTCACCGCGAGAGCTATCGCAAGCGCGTACTTAGATAGGTACGATACTGTCATTCCGATACGTCGGACCGCGGCGCAAGCCGGAATCTATCCCATCTTCTTCTCGGAAAGCACATGCAAAGCCCTCCGGGCTTTGCGCAAAGATATTTGGTCTGGTTGAAATGGATTCCGGCTTGCGCCGGAATGACGTCGGAAAAAGTCATCCCCGCGGCCTTACTCCGTCATCCCCGCGGCCTTACTCCGTCATCCCCGCGGCCTTACTCCGTCATCCCCGCGGCCTTACTCCGTCATCCCCGCGAAAGCGGGGATCTTGCAAGAGTGGCGCGTTACAAGATCCCCGCTTTCGCGGGGATGACATTTTTCGGTGTCATTCCGAACGACAGGCCTCACGGAAGGCTTCGCGTGCGTTGGGGTAAGCTATTTCCTGCAGCCTGCCAAGCAGATCCCAGCTCTGCTGCTCGTCGATGCTGAGGTAATCGTTGTCGGGTTCAAGTCGGCGTTGATGGGCGCAAATACAGACGCTCATGCACAGGCGCATGCAGATCAGGTCAAACACCAGGCTAATCTCGGTTTCGGTCAGCGGCAGGGTCCGGTGGTAGCCGCCCACCAGCGCCTGCGCAGCGCTTAGCGGATCCGGTTCGTCGAGCATTGCATAAGCAGCGGCGATTGCGGGTTCGACCACCAGCCACAAGTTCAGCATGTCGCCGAAGTCTATGATACTGATCACCTGCTGACCCTTGTCGTCCACAATGACATTTTGCCGGTTGGCGTCATTGTGGATCACACTTCGTCTAAGCTCATGCTTTAGCGGCAGCACGCGTTTGCGAAAACCATCTTCGAAATGTTCGACCAGCGAACGTTTGTCGGCGTTCGCCAGCAGGGGTTTATAGTCCTCGAGCACCGGCAGCGCTAGTTCCATGTTCCAAAGCAGGGGTCGCTCCAGTCCCGGGTGCGAAAACCCGGCAAGTGCCTGGTCGAGCGACGCGAGCCGCTGTCCCAGGTCCGCCAGCAATTCCGGTTTTGACTCGTCGAAGTCAGCCCATAGGCGGCCTTCGATAAACGGCAGTGCGCGACAGTAATGTTCGTTGTCCTGCACGTCACGCGCGGTTTCGATTAAGTTTCCGTTAACCGATTCAAGTGCGGTTGCGACTGACGGATAAACCTGGACCTCGGCCAGTCTTTGAAATACCTGGTGCTGACATTCGAGCATCGCCGGCGATTCCTGGGCGTTGGCAATCTTGAAAACGAATTTGCCGTGGGCGTCATCAATCAGGAAATTCAAATCGCGTTCGCCGTGGAGTTGCTTCATCGGCCCTTCAAGAGCAAACAGGCGTCGCGCGATTTTGGCAACTTCGGTTGCATTGAACTCAGGTAATAAGCAGCTATCTGACATGAATGGATCGGGTCTCGAAAAAGCGATTGTACGTGATGTCGCAAATGGTTAACTAGCGGTCGTAGACTGTCACATGTGCTAAATATATAGTCCAAAGGCCTAGAGTCCAATAATATCTGGAGTTATCAATGTCGCTTCGTCTTGGGATCGACACCGGCGGTACCTTTACCGACGCGGTGCTGGTTGATGACAACAAGCAAATCGTCAACGCCGAGAAAAGCCTAACCACGCGCTTTGATTTAAGCCTGGGCATCGGTGATGTGATTGCGAAATTACCGAACGCCGCACTTGCCGATGTGACCATGGTTTCGCTCTCCACCACGCTGACTACCAATTCGGTCGTAGAAGACCTCGGTGCGCCTGTCTGCGTGCTGTTGCCGGGCTATACCGATGAACAGGTCAGGCAGAGTGGTTTACTGGACATATTGCCGGCCCAGATGGTTGTAACCCTGGAAGGCGGCTACGACGCGATTGGCCGCGAACACAGGCCTCTCGACGAAACAGGCGCTCATAAAGCCATTGAAAAGTTGCAGGACCAGGTCTCGGCGTTTGCGATTTCAAGCATGTTCGGCACGCGCAACTCGAGTCATGAAAACCGTCTCAAGCAGCTCGTTATCGAGCTGACTGACATGCCGGTTATCTGTGGGCACGAACTGGCATCCAACCTGGGTGCTCCGCGTCGCGCTTTAACCGCAGCCTTGAATGCGCGCATGGTGCCACCGATCAGGGAACTTATCGGCTCGGTACAAAAAACTCTCGCGCGCCACGAAATTGATGCGCCGTTGATGCTGGTGAAAGGCGACGGTTCGCTCGCCAGCCTGGAAAATGCGATCGAAAAACCGATTGGAACCGTGCTTTCTGGGCCGGCTGCGAGCGTCATCGGCGCCTGCCGTTTGTCAGGCCTCGATAACGCGATTATCGCCGATATGGGCGGTACCACGACCGACATCGCAATCGTCAGTAACGGTCAGCCGGAGCTCTGCGAGGATGGCGCCAGGATCGGAGACTGGCAACCGATGGTCGAAGCGGTACGCGTCAATTCAATCGGACTCGGCGGCGATAGTGAAATCCATTTTGGCGGTCACAAGGGGCTGGCGCTAGGACCCCGACGGGTTGTGCCAACCAGCCTGCTGGCCCACCTTTACCCCGAGGTCATTCCGAAACTGGAAACGCAACTCGAAGGCATGGTCAGTGCCCGCAGTAATCGCTTCGTCATGCGCCTGGAAAACAACCAGGCATTGCTGCAACAGCTTAACGCGACTGAACTCGAAGCCTGGGAACTGTTATCGGACAACCCGATTGAACTCGATGCAATCGTGCAGCAGGATCGTACCTATGCACGCGCACTGGCCAAATTGAAGCGGCTCGGATTGGCAATCTATAGCGGATTTACCCCCACCGACGCGATTCATGTGCTCGGCATCAATTCACACTGGGACAAGCGCGCGGCTGAACTCTCGGCACGCATCTGGATGCGCCAGATGCGCTTCCTTTATGGTTACGGAAAATGGGACAGCGATGATGTTGAAACCGCCTGTACCCAGGTCTACGACCTCGTGATCTCGACCATTCGGCGTTTGCTGGTCGAGGTTGGATTGAACGAATTCGACTTGAACAGCAAATCAAGCAAGGCCAGCGGTATTGTCGACACCATTACGCACATGGTGACAGACAGCCATGAATCAAAGGGGCGCAAGCCCCTGTTCAAACTCGATTTTGCCAGCGATTACCCGATCGTCGCGGTGGGTGCACCGGCCGCGAGTTACTATCGGGATGTTGCCGATAGTATGTTTATCGGCCTGCATCTGCCCGAACATGCCGACGTCGCCAACGCCTTCGGCGCTGTCATGGGGAGCGTGATTCAACGGGCGCAGGTTACGGTGACGCAACCCCAACACGGCACCTTCTGCCTGTTTCACCAGGATGAGCCAAAGCATTTCGACAACCTCGAGGATGCCAAGCACGAAGCGGAACAGATCGCTTACCTCGTGGCACAACAAAAAGCGCTCGAGGCCGGGGCCATCGACCCAACCGTGACGCTCGAGTTTGACGATATCCATGTGCAGGACGAAATCGATGGCGAATTGTTTCTCGAGTCGACCGTGATTGCTACCGCCATTGGACCCGCCTGCAACTGGCGCTCGGAAACCAGCGCGTGAATCCGTCGGTAGCCCTGCAAGAATACGGGTTGTTTGTGCGTGGCGTTACCAGGCTGAGTACAGCCGAGATCGAGACCTATGGATTCTCCGCGGCGAAGCCGGCCCTGGCCCTGGTAGGTAACATCGGGTCGAGTTACTGGCCCATATTCAGCCAGTCGCCTGAATTCCTCGATGGTGAAGCCGACCCCCTCGATCGCTGGAGTCGGCGCGTTGCCGAGGCGATTGCCGCCGAGCTGCCGGTACATCCGGTCTATCCATTTGAAGGACCTCCGTACTACCCCTTTCAACAGTGGGCGCAGCGCGCCGAGGCGCTCGAGCAATCACCGATAGGCGTTATGATTCATCCCGGCTACGGGCTCTGGCATTCGTACCGATTTGCGCTGCTGGGCGGTGATTTCGAGGTGGGTCAGGCACAATCCCCGGGCGAGTCTCCCTGTATTAGCTGTGATGCCAAACCCTGCCTGCATCGTTGCCCGGTCGACGCCTTTGATACCAACGGCTACGATGTCGAGCGCTGTGCGAATTACCTGCGCCAGACACCGCAGGCCGAATGCCATTCAACCGGTTGTCTCGCGCGTTATGCCTGCCCGGTTGCGACTGATCTGAGCTACACTTCGGAGCAGGGCCAGTTCCATTTGCAGGCCTTCTTGAACGCCCGCACATAACTGAAAAAAACTGCTTTTTTTGACGCTTTTGTTTTTTTATTCTCATCTATACTTAGATTGTTGATTCAACAACGAATTTAGCGGAAAAGATAGCGGGATGACTCGCCTGCAAGGTATTACTGTTCCATATGGCAAAAATCGGAAACATTTTTTTCAACCGAACGCTCAACCAATTTCTCGAATGTAAAGACCTTGGCAGCAAGAAAGGCCTGTCACTGGTAGGGAAAATTCGGGCGTCGGCCGGCGATAACCTGGACAAGGTGCTGGAGACGATTACGCAGGTGGAAGCTCCGCATCGCGAGGCGCTGAAAAATATCTGCCTTGAGTCGGTAGAGGGTTTTTCGGAAGAATGCTTTCTCGATGTTTTGTCTCATGATCAAACCCTGTTACGAGCGGCCGCCAGCGACATCCTGTCGCACAAACCTGCCGTAGATGTCACTAAACTGTTCCAGCGTTTGCACGACCCCAAGGCTTCACCGGCCGAGGTTATCGAAGTGCTCGAAGCACAGAAGCATGCATTGAAGCCGGAAGATATTATCAACCACTCACTAAAGCTGGAATCGGACGATGCAATCCAGCTGTTAAAACTGGTTGAAGGCAGCGAGCAGCCAGTTGATTTATCGAACCTGAGTTTTCAACTCGACAAGATCGAAAGCCCGATTTACAAAATTAACCTGTTGCACTATTTCGGTAGCATCAACGAGCCCAAGATCCCGTTGATTGTTGCCCGCTTCCTGGATGATTCCAACAAGGTTGTTGTTCTCGAAGCACTCAAAACCCTGGATCGAATGAAAATTGATTTCGATGCATCGACCTTGCTGCCCTATACCGAATCGATGACAGGCGTTGAACTGGAACTCGTGCTCAAGATTATCGCCAAGCAGGCCGATGCCAGCCTGGTGCCCCACCTGTCGGCCTACCTGACTTCGAAATCGGACGAGCTGAACGAATTCTTTGCGCGTATTGTCTCCGCCAATGCTGACAAAGATAATTTTGAAAAGTTTCTTAAACGCCTCGGTATCGAGGACGACTGGACCCAGCAGCAGGCGATCGCCTGTGTGCAAAAGTTTTCTAATGAAAACCTGTCCGAGGTAGCGCGTGAACTGACTTCTCATGAACAGGAATTCGTGCGCAACACTGCGCAGACCCTGGTGATGAACCTGATCGGTGACGAGGACCTCGGAAAAATTGAGGAATACGCACTCAGCGAAAATTGGCAGGTACGTGAACGCGCGATTCAGTCGCTGGCCAAATCTTCGAACCGCGGGGCAATTGCGATTCTCAAGAAAATGGTCGATACGTTTCCCGACGATTTCGTGTTGGCGTTGCGCGCGGTCAAGCAGCTTGGTTTTGGCAAGGGTCTCGAAATCGCTTTCGAGGGACTCAAGAATCCGCAGCCCAACGTGCAGCGTGCCTCGCTCGAGACGATCGAAGCGATCACCACCGAAAAACACGCCGACAACGTGCGTAACAATATATTGTGGAGCCTGCCGGTGTTGGCCACCGAAATGCGGGAATTTGCCAAGATGCTGATGTCAGAGATCACCCGGGATTACGAGCTGCCTGAAATACAGATCGACGAAAATACGAATACCAGTACCGGCGTAGTTGATATCCCGTTGTTTGGGGGTGGTGGTACCGGAACCATGGTCAGACCAGACGAGAGACTCTCGCCTCTGGACCAGCTCAAGCCGGACTCAGTGTGGATGGACCGTTACCACATCAAGAAAGAGATCGGCCGGGGTGCGATGGGGCGCGTGATGCTGGCCGAAGACGACATGGTTGACGAGTCATTGATTCTGAAATTCATGCTGCCCGAGCTGACCGTTGATCAGCAGTCGACCGAGCGCTTCAAGCGCGAAGTAAAATACGCGCGCAAGGTAAGTCACCGTAACGTGATTCGCGTGCACGATATTTTACAGAAAGACAGGCTCTGTGCGATTTCAATGGAGTATTTCGAAAGCCGGGGGCTCGAAGTGGTTCTGGACGAAGTGAAATTTTTCAAAACCCTCGCTGGGCTCAAAATTCTGTACCAGATTGCCAGCGGCATGGCGGCCGCGCACGAACAGGAAGTCATACACCGGGATTTGAAACCCAGTAACATCCTGATCGACGATAAATGGCATGTGAAGATCGTGGATTTTGGTATCGCCTCGGCTGGTACTGCCGCTGAAGCCACCCTGACCCAGACCGGTTCAATTATCGGTAGCCCCGCTTACCTCTCACCTGAGCGTGCCGATGGCAAAGTCGCTGACGAACGTAGCGATATTTATTCACTGGGGATTATTGCCTACTCCATGTTTAGCGGCCAGCTACCTTACAGCGGTAAGCCGATGGAAGTGCTGGCGAAGCATCGCGACGGTAATGCGCCACCGATTATGAAGGTCAACGACGAAGCCGCGCCGGAAGTTTCACGCCTGATTGTGAAAATGATGGCGGTAGATCCGTCGGCTCGGCCGCAATCGATGAAAGCCGTGCGTGATGAAGTCAAGAGCCTGGTCATCGAGTTCGAACTGCCCGAAGAAATAGATTAGTTCAATACCAGGTGCTGTCATCCCGCGCACCTCAGCTGTCATCCCGCGGCTTGACCGCGGGATCCAGACATATACCAGCGATTGTAATCTGGATACCGCGGTCAAGCCGCGGAATGACAACTCTTCGGCGCTGACCACTCACTCTAGCCCGTTAACCCCGGGACTGTACCGAGGTCAATGCGATCAGGTTATAGACATCTTCGGTACTACAACCACGCGACAAATCGTTAGCGGGACGGCTGAGTCCCTGCAGAATCGGGCCGATCGCAACGGCTCCGCCAAAGCGCTGGGTTAGTTTATAGCCAATATTGCCGGCATTCAGATCGGGAAAGATCAACACGTTGGCGCGACCATCGATGCTTGAGCTGGAGATTTTCTGGGCCGCAATCGCAGGTACAATCGCCGCATCCAGTTGAACCTCACCTTCGATTGCGACACCTGGCATTTGCTGGCGCGCAAGTTCTGTTGCGGTGCGCACTTTTTCAACCAGGGGATGATTGGCACTGCCGTCGGTAGAAAAAGACAGCATCGCAACCCGCGGTTCATCGTCGATCAGCTGACGTGCCGATTGCGCGGTTGCCACTGCAATCTCGGCCAGCTGTTCGGCATCCGGATCGACGATCAGGCCGCAGTCGGCAAATACCATCGCCTGTTTGGGGTTATGATGTTCGGCTTCAAACAGCATCAGCATGAAACTTGAAACCGAGTTGAACCCCGGCATAACGCCGACGATTTGTAATGCCGACCGAACTCGATCACCCGTCGTATAAACCGCTCCTGCAATCGAACCATCGGCGTGATTGGCGCGCAGCATCAGGTCGGCAAAACACAGCGGGTCGAGCACCTGTTGCTCGGCCTGTTCCAGCGTCATGCCCTTGTGCTTACGCAACCCCCACAATTCCTTACTATATCTTTGGTGATATTGTGAAGTGCTCGGATCTTCGATTCTAATACCGTTTAAATTAAACCCTGACTCACCGGCCTGGTTGCGGATCGTATTCTCGTTGCCGACGAGCACGCAATTTGCGATTCCATCATCGGCAGCTCGCTGTGCAGCCTTGATAACGCGGCTGTCTTCACCTTCGGCGAGCACAATCGTTTGTCGACTGGTTTGGGCCTTGTGGATTATAGAATCTAGAAATTGCATGATCTAAATCGAAAAATTCCATGGTCAGGGATGGATAAGTGCAGCAGAATGATGCACGTATAAGGAAGGGGTGTCCACGAGAACCGCGCGACGGGTGTTAGGTATACAATAAACCGGATCTTGATTATAGTCCGAGCCGCGCAATCTCGAATTCACCAATAATTAATTTACACAACCCGGGGCATCAAGATCATGATGATCGCAATACCTGCAGAAATTCATCGCGGTGAAAAGCGTGTAGCCACGTCGCCCGAGGTCGTTCAAAAGCTGATCGCAGCCGGATTCGAAGTCACGCTCGAATCGGGTGCGGGCAGGGGCGCCAACTTCAGCGACGACGTCTTTCTCGCAATGGGCGCCGTTATCGCGCGTGATACCGAGTCAGCCTGGGCCGCCGGCGATTTGATTCTGAAGGTACGTCCACCGGAACATAATGACGCGCTCGGTCGCCACGAAATCGATTTAATGTCCGAGGGTGCCTGCCTGATCAGTTTTATCTGGCCCGCACAAAACGAAGACCTGTTGAAAAAGTTCGCCGGCAAGAAAGCAACGGCCATGGCGATGGATAGCATTCCACGTATTTCGCGTGCCCAAAAACTCGATGCCTTGAGCTCGATGGCAAATATTGCAGGCTACCGCGCGGTGATCGAGGCATCGCATCACTTCGACCGCTTCCTTGCCGGCCAGATCACTGCCGCCGGTAAAGTGGATCCGGCCAAAGTCCTGGTGATTGGTGCCGGCGTGGCAGGACTTGCCGCCATCGGAACTGCCAAATCGCTGGGCGCGATCGTGCGCGCCTTCGATACCCGTCCCGAAGTCAAGGATCAGATTCAGAGTATGGATGCTGAATTTCTCGAACTCCAATTCGAAGAGGATGGCTCGGGTGAGGGCGGCTATGCCAAGGTTATGAGCAAGGAGTTTATCGAAGCAGAAATGGCACTGTTTGCGCGCCAGGCCTGTGAAGTCGACATCATCATTACGACCGCCCTGATTCCCGGCAAACCGGCGCCCAAGCTGATCACCCGCGGCATGGTCGAAACGATGCGTGACGGCAGCGTAATCGTCGACCTTGCTGCCGAGCAGGGCGGCAATTGTGAAGCCACCGTGCCCGGCAAGGTCAAGCAGCGTAACGGGGTACATATCGTCGGTTACACTGACCTGCCGAGCCGTATGGCGAGCCAGTCAAGCCAGCTCTACGCAACCAATATTTACAACCTGATCATGGAGATGTGCCCCGAGAAGGACGGCAACATCCTGGTCGATATGGAAGACGAGGTGATCCGCGGTGCGACCGTGGTGAAACAGGGCGAAATCACCTGGCCACCGCCAGTGATCGCGGTAGGCGCAGAGCGCAAGCCCAGTTTTGGTGGCCAGGCCTTCAAACCCGAGGACCACGACAGCACGGACAAGGCGCCTGAAATTGCGATCGATACTTCCGAAATTTCCCGCTTTGCGAAGAGCATCTGGTTGCCGATGATCCTGGGCGGGTTGGCATTGTTCGGCCTTGGGCAGGTGGCACCGCCATCCTTCATGGCACATTTCACCGTGTTCGTGTTGTCCTGTTTCATCGGTTACATGGTGATCTGGAATGTCAGCGCGAGCCTGCATACGCCGTTAATGAGCGTTACCAACGCGATTAGCAGCATCATCATACTGGGCGCGCTGACGCAAATATCGAGCAGCAGTAGCCTGATTTATATTCTTGCCGGGATTGCAGCTTTCATTACCTGCATCAATATCGTGGGTGGATTTTCCGTGACGCAACGCATGTTGCAGATGTTCAGGGGGTAAGCGGCGATGTCTCCCAGTCTGATTACTGTCGCTTACCTGGCCTCCGCGGTGCTGTTCATTCTTGCGCTCGGTGGCCTGAGCACCAATGACACCGCACGTCGCGGCAACCTGTTCGGTATGATCGGCATGGCGATTGCGGTGCTGGTGACCATCATCGCTTTCGTCGGTCGCAATCTCGAAATACTGATCGTGATTATGGTGGCCGGTGGTGCGATCGGTTTTATCCTGTCGCGTCGGGTACAGATGACGCAAATGCCGGAGCTGGTTGCGATCCTGCACAGCCTGGTGGGTCTCGCCGCGGTGCTGATTGGATTTGCCACCTTCATGGACTCTTCTATTGAGTTCATCGGGGTCGAGAAAACCATCCATGAAATTGAAATCTGTATCGGTATCTGTATCGGCGCGCTGACCTTTACCGGATCGGTCATCGCCTATGGCAAGCTCAGTGGCATGATCGGCGGCGCACCGATGATGTTACCGGCGCGTCACTGGCTCAACCTGGCACTGTTAATCGCCGTGGTCGTAATTGCCGTGCGTTTCGTTGGCGAACCCGATCATAACCAGGCCACGATACTGTTAATGGCGATGACGGTCATCGCGCTGTTGTTCGGTATCCACATGGTAGCGGCGATCGGTGGCGCCGATATGCCGGTCGTCATTTCGATGCTGAACAGCTACTCGGGCTGGGCCGCTGCCGCCACTGGTTTCATGCTGTCGAATGACTTGTTGATCGTGACCGGGGCACTGGTTGGCAGCAGTGGTGCGATCCTGAGTTACATCATGTGCCGCGCGATGAACCGGCATTTCATCAGTGTTATCGCTGGCGGTTTCGGCACTTCGGGCGGTTCTTTTGCCGGCCTCAGTATCGAGGGTGAAGTACAGACCATCGATACCTCCGCAATGGCAGACCTGCTCAATGGTGCAAAGCAGGTCATGGTGGTTCCCGGCTACGGCATGGCTACCGCGCAGGCGCAGCACGCTATCGCGGACATCACCAAAACCCTGATCAAGAAAGGGATCAACGTGCGTTACGGTATCCATCCGGTGGCAGGACGCATGCCCGGGCACATGAACGTGCTGCTAGCCGAGGCAAAGGTGCCATACGATATCGTGTTTGAAATGGATGAAATCAACGACGACTTTCCTGACATCGATGTCTCGATCGTGGTCGGTGCTAACGATACGGTCAATCCGCTGGCGCAGGAAGACGTCGACAGCCCGATCTCCGGGATGCCGGTGCTCGAGGTCTGGAAAGGTCATACCACCGTCGTGCTCAAGCGCGGCATGGCGGCCGGCTATGCTGGCGTCGATAATCCGCTGTTCGTCAAGGAAAACACGCGCATGCTGTTTGGCGACGCGCGCGAAAGCCTGGAAGCACTCGCCAAGGCGATTTGAATCGAGCTCTCGTCCGATTCCTGAGTGATTCCAACGTCTTCATCGTCATCCCCGAACCTCTCCAGTCATCCCGATACGTCTGGATGAACGCGCCATAGTGGAAGTGTGCGCCAGTTCACATGTTAACGAAATATTTCCCCTAAGCGGCTGAATTTAAAGAAAATTACCCTGTTTGGGTGATTCGTGATACCGGCCAGAACCCTAGTATTTGCTGCGACATCGATTGAACGATGTCTTGCGTTAACGATGAAGTACTTGTTAATGCAGATATTTCTCCGGTGCCATTACCGTTCGCGGTATGTTGTTCGGCTCAAAGCTATAAGGTTTCATCGGCATGAGCAGACGCACCAGGGTTCAGGAAGTTTCTGGACTCGAATTTTAAGCAGCCCTTACGGCTGCTTTTTTTTGCTTCAAATTTACCGCGTCGTGGTAACCCTGAAGATGTCATCACCGCACCCCTCCAGTCATTCCGATACGTCGGACCGCCGCGCAAGCGGGAATCTCGCAAGGGTGGCTGGTTAAAAGATCCCCGCTTGCGCGGGGATGACTGGAGAATTGCGGGGATTGCAAGATTTAGACTTGGTACGAATTGTGACTTTAGCGATTGAAACTTTAGCGGTGAATGAGTAAGTTCTAGTTCATGCTAAATATGCAATTTGACCAGGTGGTGGTGGTCGACACCAACGAAATGGACTGGGAAGCGAGCCCGATGGCGGGCGTGTGGCGTAAACCGTTAGCGCGCGAGGCCGCAGAGCATGGACATACCACCAGCGTGGTACGCTACGACGCGGGTTCTCATTTCAGTGCACACCTGCACCCGGCGGGCGAAGAAATCTTCGTACTCGAGGGTGTATTTTCCGACGAGCATGGTGATTACCCCGCGGGGACCTATATCCGTAACCCGCCGGGTTCTAAACATTCGCCCAGCAGCGAGCCCGGTTGCGTGCTGCTGGTCAAGCTCGACCAGTTCGATCCCGCGGATGACACCACGCTGCGCATCGACACCAACAGTACCGCCTGGATGCCGGGTGAATCAAAACTCGAAGTCATGCCGTTACACGATTTTGAAAACGAATCGGTGTTTCTGATCAGGTGGCCTGCCGATACGCGCCTGCGCAGCCATCGACACTATGGTGGAGAAGAAACTTTCGTTCTCTCGGGGGCCTTACTCGACGAGTATGGTCGCTATCCTGCCGGAACCTGGTTGCGCAACCCGCACAACAGCGAGCATTGTCCCTACGTCGAGGAAGATACGATAATCTGGATCAAGACCGGTCATCTGCTTCCTTAATCCCTGTCGAATCAGTTAAACTTTTCACCCCCTAAGGGACTCTAAAGCGCGCATACTCCGTGCTGATCAATAATATTGTTCTGGTTGAGAGGTTTTGACTTGTCACAACAGGAAATTATCAATTTAAGACAGGCTGTGAGTGCCAAGATCGTCGGCCAGCAGGGGCTCATCGAGCGCCTGTTGATCGCTATCCTGGCCGATGGTCATTTACTGGTTGAAGGTGCGCCCGGGCTCGCCAAGACACGGGCGATCAAGGTACTCGGGGAAAGCATTGAAGGTGATTTTCATCGCGTTCAGTTTACCCCCGATCTGCTGCCAGCCGACCTGACCGGCACCGAGATTTACCGACCGCAGGATGGCACCTTCAAGTTTCAGCGTGGCCCGCTGTTTCATAACCTGATTCTTGCCGATGAAATCAATCGCGCTCCCGCCAAGGTGCAGTCGGCGTTGCTTGAAGCCATGGCCGAACGCCAGATCACGGTCGGTACCGAAACCTATGCGTTACCCAGGATCTTTCTCGTCATGGCGACGCAAAACCCGCTTGAGCAGGAAGGCACCTACCCGTTGCCGGAAGCACAGCTTGATCGGTTCCTGATGCATGTTCGAGTTGGCTACCCCTCCGGTGAAGACGAAAAGGCGATACTTGCCCTGACGCGTAAGGAAGCGCGTTCAGAGGCGAGCGCCGAACCACCGCCTGCCGCGGCAATCAGCCAGCAAAGCTTGCTCGAGGCGCGTGATGCCGTGCTCGATATACATCTCGACAGTAGCCTCGAGGATTACATTATTGAAATCGTGCTTGCGACCCGCAGCGCGGAGCGCTACGGCGATGAACTCGCCGGCTGGATTCAGCATGGTGCCAGCCCGCGTGCGACCATGGCGATGGATCGTTGCGCGCGTGCCTATGCCTGGCTCAATAACCGCGATTACGTCGTGCCCGAGGATATTCAGCTAGTCGCGCCCGATGTGCTGCGTCACCGCATCATTTTGAGTTTTGAAGCCGAGGCCGAGGGCAAAACCGCCGATAGCTGTATCGATGCAGTCCTGGCCCGGGTCGCCGTGCCGTAGCTATAGAATCGTGGAAACAGGGGATGACATAGTCCGGGTAAAACTGTCGACGCTGATCGGGTTGAATCGGGATGCGCGCAGTCTGCCATTGATTTCGAACTCGGTTAAAGCGCAAATGGTGGGTGGTCACTTGTCGGCGTTTCGCGGGCGCGGCATGGAATACCACGAGTCGCGACCTTACCAACCGGGAGACGATATTCGCGCTATCGACTGGCGCGTCACCGCGCGCAGCGGCCTTACCCATACCAAGATTTATCGCGAAGAGCGTGAGCGACCGGTATTACTGTGGCTCGATTTGTCGCGCTCGATGTTTTTCGGCACCCGCAACTGTTTCAAATCGGTGCTGGCGTCGAAGCTTGCGGGACTGCTGGCCTGGACCAGCGTGCAGCATGGCGACCGGCTGGGTTACCTGGTGTTCTCCGAGCAGCAGCATATCGAGTTTCGGCCCACCCGCGGCAAACGCAGCGCGCTGCAGTTCATCCAGCAACTAGTTGCACATCGTGCCTGGGATATGACCGATGACAGCGAGCGCGAACATAAAGCCGGGCCCAAGGCGCTGATGCGCCTGCGCCAGGTCACACGCCCGGGTAGCCTGGTCATCCTGTTCAGCGATTTCCGCTTCCTCGATGACGATTGCCGCGGTCAGCTGGTTCAACTGTCGCGCCATAACGACGTGGTAATGATACATACCTATGACCCCTTCGAGCGTGTATTACCGCCGCCGGGCTACTACCGTGTCACCGATGGCAGTCGCAGTGTCGATATCGATACCGCGAACAGCAAGGTACGCGAGCGCTACCGCGAGCGCTATGACCATCACCAGCAGGCACTCGAGCGTCTTTGCAACGAGCTGGGCCTGTACTTGGTCGATATCGCTACCGATGACGATATGTTGACCGAGTTGAAAACCGGCCTGGGGCTGCAGGGCCGATGAACGAACTGGAGCTTAGAGATATTCACCTGCCAGATGCCAGTTTATGGTGGCCGCTCGCGCCAGGCTGGTGGGTCGCCGCCGCACTGCTACTGGTGTTGGGTTTGCTTACACCCTGGTTGATTCGGCGTCTCAGGTACAAACCGGTCAACCGCCTGTCCCTGGGTGAACTCGAAACCATCCGCAACGGTTTCAATTCGGGACAGGGTAAACATGACGTGATCAAGGACACCGCTGCATTGCTGCGCAGAACGCTGATTGCTTACCGGGGACGGGAAGGATTTGCCGCTTCAACGGGTAACGCCTGGACCGCTCAACTGCAGGAACTGGTAGCGGGCGAGAAATTCAGCCAGGCGCAGTTACAACTGCTCGGCCACCATCGCTATCAAGCTGATAGTGATTGTGATATCGACGAACTGTTGCAGGCCTGTGAGCACTGGATGCGTGCCTTGCCCAGGAGCGTGGCCCATGTTTCAGATTGAATGGCCGTTGGTATTACTGCTGATACCCTTGCCGTTGCTGGTTTACCTGACCTTGCCCGCGCGGGCGCAACAGCAACAGGCGGCATTACGCGTGCCGATGATCGAAGATTTTCAGCTCGGTGGTGTGCAGGCGGATGAAGTCAAATCCTACCGCTGGCGCCAGTTCTTAAGCTTGCTGGCGTGGTTGCTGCTGGTATTTGCGGCAAGCCGTCCGCAATGGCTCGGGGAGTCGATCGCGATACCGATTAGCGGGCGTGACCTGATGCTGGCGGTTGATTTGTCCGACAGCATGCGTACCGCCGATTTCAAAATCGAGGGCAAACAGGTCAACCGACTGCAGGCCACCAAGCAGGTGGCAAGCCAATTCATCGAACGGCGTCGCGGTGACCGACTCGGACTGATCCTGTTCGGCACCCAGGCCTACCTGCAGACTCCACTCACCTTTGACAGCAAGACCGTCAACCGCCTGTTGCAGGAATCGGCGATCGGTCTTGCCGGCGAGCGCACCGCGATTGGCGATGCCATCGGGCTTGCGATCAAACGCCTGGACCTGGAGTCCGATAATTCGCGGGTGCTGGTATTGATGACCGATGGCGCCAATACCGCGGGTGAAGTTACCCCGTTGAAGGCCGCGCAACTCGCCGCCAGCCGCGGGCTCAAGATTTATACCATCGGCATCGGCGCCGATGAACAGATCGAATCCACCTGGTTCGGTCTGCGTCGCACCAATCCCTCGGCGCAACTCGATGAAAAAACGCTGCGTGCGATCGCGAGCTTAAGTGGCGGGCGCTACTTTCGAGCACGCGATACGGAAGAGCTGGCAAAAATTTACGATCTGCTCGATGAACTGGAACCGTTACCGAGAGACACGCAAAGCCTGCGCCCGGTGAGGGCCCTGTTCGTCTGGCCACTGATCTTCGCGCTGGTACTGGCGACACTGCTGGTGGTACCGCGCCTGTGGAGACGGCCATAATCGAGCAATTACACTTTTTGCGACCCGGTTGGTTGCTACTGCTGATTCTGCTTGCGGTGGTGCTTTGGTTGTTACTGGTACGTCGCTACGATAGCGGAAGCTGGCGTGCGGTAATCGATGAGCGCCTGCGGCCTTTCGTACTCAGCGACAGTGGTCAAAATCAGCGCGAATGGACGCGCTGGATTCCCGCTGCTGTCGCCTTGCTGGCGATCATTGCGCTCGCCGGTCCGACCTGGGAGAGGTTGCCGCAAGCGGTGTATCACAAGGATAGCGCATTGGTGATTGCGCTCGATTTGTCGCGCTCGATGAATGCCGCCGATATAAAGCCGAGTCGCCTGACACGTGCGCGCCATAAGATCGCGGACATTCTAAACCTCAGGCAAGAAGGGCAGACCGCGCTCGTGGTATATGCCGCCGATGCCTTTACGGTAACCCCGCTGACCAGTGACGTCGATACGATCCTGACATTATTGCCCGATCTCGAAACCGAATTGATGCCAGCGCAGGGCACCCGCGCCGACCGTGCGCTAAAGCTTGCCCTGGAGCTGTTCGAGAATAGCGGCATCGCACGTGGCGACGTGTTACTGGTTAGCGATGGGCTCAGCGATCTCGAACTGGGCCGCGTTGAAACCCTGCTTGAAAGCAAACCGGGCCAGCGAGTTTCGGTACTCGTCATTGGCACCGCTGAAGGTGGACCCGTGCCGTTAAAGAACGGGGGATTCCTGAAAGATCGTAGCGGCGCGATCGTGATCTCCAGCCTGCAGGAAGACAACTTGCGCCGTATTGCGCAAATCGGGGGCGGCGTTTATGCCACCCTGAGCGCCGACGATATCGATATCAACACGCTCGCCTACATGATGGAATCAGCGATCGATGATCGTGAAGCCCGTTTGAGTGATCGCTCTGCCGACCTGTGGCGCGAGCTTGGCCCGTGGCTGCTGCTGTTTGCGTTGCCGTTCGCAGCACTCGTGTTTCGCCGGGGGCTGATCTGGCTATTCCCGCTCTGCATACTGGTATTGCCGCCGGATGCGCAGGCGCTCGACTGGTCGGCCTGGTGGCAAAACAACGATCAGCGCGCGAACCAGTTGTTTGAGCAAGGCGAACCCGCAGCGGCGGCCGAGCTGTTTGATGACCCGGACTGGAAAGCTTCTTCGAATTACCGGGCGGGTGATTACGCGGCTGCGCTCGATACCTGGGAACAACTCGAAAGCGAGGCTGCCGCCTACAATCACGCCAACGCCCTTGCCAAGCTGGGTCGTCTCGACGATGCGCTAGCCGCTTATGACAGGCTGCTGCAGCAAAATCCCGCTCACGAAGATGCGCGCTATAACAAGCAGGCGATTGAAGAGTTTCTCAAGAATCAACAGTCCCAGCAGCAGCAAGATGGGCAGCAGGGGCAGCAAGGCGAACAGCAACAACAGCAACAGGGAGATCAACAGCAACAACAATCCGGACAGGGCGAAACACAATCGGAAGAGTCGGAACAAGCGGCCGGAAGTCGTCAGGATCAACCCGAGACCGGCGAGCAGGATCAGCAACAGGCACAGCAGCAAGATGGGCAGGACGACACAGAGCAACAGCAATCCGCGAAGCAGCAACAGGAAAGCGAGGCGGATCAGCAAGCAGCCGAGAGTGAGACAATGGCCGAGCTCGATCAACAAATGTCCGAACAGGCCGCCGAGCAATGGTTGCGCAAGATTCCCGATGATCCGGGCGGTTTGCTGCGACGTAAATTTATCTATCAGTACCGCAAGCGCGGTGGTGTCGATGCTGAGGGCAAGCCTTGGTGAACATGATCTTGATAAAATCTTTGTTGGTATCGGTCTTGATGTTGCTGACTGGATTGCAACAGGTCATGGCCGAGGTCGAGGTGACAATTGATCGCAATCCGGTGCAGGTAAACGAATCTTTTCAACTGGTATTCTCTCTCGAGCAAAGCCCCGATGACGACCCTGATTTTTCTACCCTGCAGCAGCATTTCATGATCCTTGGTAATAGTCGCAGTAACAGCATCAGCATTGTCAACGGCGAGTACCAGCGCAGCGTCAAGTGGACGCTGCAGTTAATGGCCAAGCAGGTCGGCGAGTACATGATCCCGGCAATTCGCTTCGACAAGGAGCGCAGCAAGCCTTTCCAGATCAAGGTGCTGCCCTCGAGCCTGGCCTCGGTGCCGCAGGATCAGCTGGTGCTCGAGTTACTGGTCGATAAAGCGGAGGTCTACGTGCAGAGCCAGGTTATCGTTACCTTGCGGTTACTGAGTACAAGCAGTATCTCCGCCTACAATTTCGGTGATATCTCGACTGATGATCTGGATGTTGTCATTGAACCGCTGGGCGACGAGCGCGACTACCGAACGCGCATTGCCGATAAATCCTACCTGGTGCTCGAAAAACAGTTTGCACTGTTTCCGCAACAAAGTGGCCGACTTCGCATTGCGCCGGTCATGGCCGAGGTGCGCTTGCCGTCGGGCTCGGCCTTCGACCCGTTCCGCACCGGTGGCAAAATTCGTCGCCTGCGCTCGCAGCAGGTTTTTATTGACGTCGAACCCATTCCGCCCGGGGTTGCCGGTTCCTACTGGCTGCCGGCGAGCCGACTCGAGCTGCGCGAAGAATGGCAATCTGATCTTGATGGACTGGTCGCTGGCGAACCGATTACGCGCAGCCTGACACTGGTAGCCGATGGTTTGACTGCGGCCCAACTGCCTGAGCTGACCATGCAGCAAATTGACGGCATTAAGCAGTACCCGGATCAACCGGGACTGCAGAACGGCCGTTCGAACCAAGGCATAACGGGCAAGCGCGAGCAGAAAGTGGCACTAATACCGGGTGCGGAGGGTACCTACCGGGTGCCGGAAATCAGTCTGCCCTGGTGGAACCTCGAGACCGGAAAGCTCGAAACAGCGACGATCCCCGCGCGTGAGTTGAGCGTTGCCGCCGCCACAACCGCGGTTGCGCAGCCGCCCGTAACGGAACAGGCAGTAAAGGAACAAACAGTAACGGAGGCCGTGGGCCAGGTCTCGCCTGGTAACAATTTCTTGTTATGGTTGAGCCTGTTGCTGGCCTGTGGCTGGATTGCAAGCGGGTTTTACTGGTGGTTTAAATCGCGCCGGGCAGGTATTCAGGCCGCGCCGGTGGTTGAACATCCCGGGCTGCGCGAAGCGCGCAGAAAACTGCGCCAGGCCTGTGACGCGAATGATGGCGTGAGTGCACGCCACGCGTTGTTGGATTGGGGCCGGGCATTGCTGGCTCCGCGTGAAATTAACAATCTGCAGCAGCTTGGCAGTTCGCTCGGCGATGATATGGCGCTGCAGATCGAACGGCTCAATCAAAGCCTGTATGCCGAGGCAGGTGCAACTTGGCAGGGGCATGATCTATGGTTGTTCTGCCAGCAACTCGAGAAAATATCAGAGTCGGAACGCAACCGCGATGTCACGCAATTGTTACCGCTTA
>CAXMSP010000057.1:0-13898 GCA_964196225.1 uncultured Gammaproteobacteria bacterium
TGACCAACCAGGATCACGAGGCCAACAGCGGGGTCTGGCGTCGCAAGGCAATTGAAAAAGGGATCACCATCCGCCAATGGGAAGTGGAGCCCGACACCGGGTTGCTGAATATAGAATCGCTGTTCCCGCTATTGCGCGATAACACGCGCTGGGTATTTTTCACCCATTGCTCCAACGTCGTCGGCACTGTCAACCCGGTTGCCGCAATCGTCAAGACCATCAAGTCAGGCAGCAACGCCCATGTGTTTATCGATGCGGTGGCCTATGCGCCGCACCATATTCCGGATTTGAAAGCGCTCGGCGTTGATGGCTACGCGTTCAGCCTGTACAAGGTCTTCGGCCCGCACCAGGGGATGCTGTATGTAAACAAGGATATCCGGGGCGACCTGACTTCGCAGGCCCACTATTTCAACAGCGGTAATCCAGCCAAGGATTTCGGTCCCGCTGGTCCGCAACACGCACAGGTCGCCGGCTGCGCCGGGGTGCTGGATTATTTCGACGAACTTCACCAGCATCATTTCGGCACCAGCGAACAAAAACGCAACGAAAAAATGGACGATATCCACCAGTTGATCCTGCAACATGAAAACCAGCTGGCAGCACCGCTGCTCGAGTTTCTGCATCACCACGCGGACGTGCGCCTGCTCGGCAAAACCCACACCAATGATAACGACCGTGCGCCGACCATTGCATTCCAGCCGCTCAAGCAGAGCGCGAAGTCGTTAGCCCACAAGCTACAGGACGCAAAAATCGGCACCGAGAATGGCAATTTTTATGCCCACCGACTGATCAGCGATCTGGGCATGGATCCGGATGACGGCGTGGTGCGCCTGTCGCTGGTGCATTACAGCAACCAGGATGAAGTGAATCGAATTTTACGCGCGCTTGATAACGCACTGTGATGTAACGGTGACTATCCAGGCACAATGCCGTCGTACTCGAAAATGACCACACGCTTGCGCTGCCTGACCCTGTTAACCAGTATCCTCTGGTCGTTTATGGCGATCGCACAAACACCTCCGAACAACATAGAAATCGAAAATTATCGCGGTTTATTTCGCGCTGTACTGGAACACGACACGAGCAGGCTCAACCAGTTATTGAGTTCGGGCGTGGATATTGATCAGCGCGATGGCAATGGCCGCAGTGCGCTGCATGTTGCCGCTTACTTCAAGAATCACGCAGCCATGCGTCAGCTGGTGGCAGCCGGCGCTGACGCGAATGCCCTCGAAGGCGATTTCTATGACATCGTTACTATCGCGGCAGTTGCCGATGATCTCGCAACTCTTAAACTGGCGCTCACGCTGAGATGTCGGTCCGACAACGTCACCAGTCGCTATGACGGCACCGCATTGATTGCCGCAGCACATCTTGGGCATTTCGTCATCGTCAGGACCCTGATCCAGGCCGGTGCGCCGCTAGATCATATCAACAACCTCAACTGGACTGCATTAATCGAAGCGATCGTGCTCGGTGATGGCGGTCAGAAACACCTGGCGACGCTCAGGGCCCTGGTCGATTCTGGCGCGGACGTCAACCTGGCCGACGGGAGTGGCAGCACCCCACTACAATTGGCGCGCGCGCGTGGTTACCAGGACATGGTTGACATCCTGTTGGCTGCCGGCGCGAAATAGCAATCAGATTGCAGTGCGTCAGCTAAACCGGTGATGATGCCGCTGACTGAATCTTGTCGCGGCGCGCCACCATTGCCTCGCGATGCGTCAGGTAACTGATCGCGACCACGATCAGCAGCGCACCCGTGATGACCCAGGTATCCGGAATCTCGTCGAACAACCAATAACCGATAACGATCGCCCACACCAGCTGCAGGAATGAAAGCGGCTGGGTAACTGTCAATGGTGCATAAGCGATCGCGCGCGTAATGGCATAGTGACCGGCGGTGGCAAATACTGCTACCAGCGCAAGCCAACTGACTTCGATCCAGGTCGGTTCGCGCCAGTAGTAGATGGCTCCGGGCAACAATGCCAGGGTACAGAAAATTGTCAGCATCACCAGGATATCGCCCGAACTCTGACTGCGCGTCATCTGCTTGGCAAACAGGAAGGAACCGGCAAAACAAAATGCCGCGATCAACTGCGCCAGTGAGCCGGCCTCGATGCTTTGAAACCCAGGCCGCAGAATGACCAGCGTGCCGACGAATCCGGCCAGAATAGCCAGCATGCGGCGTATCTTGACCTTTTCATGGAATATCAGGATCGCACCGACTGCGGTAAACACCGGGGTCGAAAAACCGATCGCGGTCACTTCTGACAGGGGAATGCGGGCCATTGCAAAGAACCACAGCATCACGGCGATGCCATGCAAGATACCGCGATAAAAATAGAGTTTGAAACTGCCGGGCCTGATACCGCGCCAGCGCATCCGCCACAGCATCGGCAGCACCAGGATGACGCCGATTGAATAGCGGATAAACGCCGCCTGCACCGCGGCCATATCGGATCCCAGGTGGCGCACCAGCACGGTCACCGCGACAAACAGCAACCCACCGGCTACCATCCACAGACAGCCCAGTAAATTTGATTGTTGCGGCATGCGCGTGATTGGAACATTATCACGCGGGAGAATGCAAATTTTCCTCGTTGATTCGATTATGACCGCGACCTTACCTCACCACTATTACCACGATGCCGCAGTTTATGCCTACGAATGTGAACATATTTTTCGCAGGCACTGGTGGTTAGTCGGGGTAGAATCCAGCCTTGCCGAAGCCGGTAATTACCTGGCTTTGAACTTGATGAAGTGGCCACTGGTAGTGGTACGAGACCAGCAGTCGAAGTTGCGCGGATTCTACAACCTGTGCCGACATCGGGCTGGCCCGCTGGTGCTGGAGGGAGCGGGACACTGCCGGGATTTCGTGTGTCGCTATCACGGCTGGCGCTATGCCTGCTCTGGAGAATTACTAAAAACTCCGGGGTTCGAAAAGGGCGAAATAGACGATCCGGCAGCGATGGGCCTGTTACCTGTTCGAGTTGATAGCTGGAATGGCATGGTTTTCGTGTGCCTCGATCAGTCCACACCCGACCTGACAACATGGCTTGGAGATATCGTGTCAATCGCGGCAGGGTTTGAAGATACTTCGGGTATGCAATTTGATGGTGATGTCATCAAGCCCGCGGCCGCCAACTGGAAGACTTACGGCGACAATTCCTGCGAGGGATACCACGTCGGCATGGTGCACAAGGCACTGGGTTCGTCGATGCTGCGCGAGTCGGTCGAAATAGATTCCTATGACAACGGCGAGTTTGTCGGCTTCGATGTCAGCTACAGCTCAGGACAAGATCAAAGCCGTGCCGGCAAAGGGTTCTGGATTTACAAGTTTCCCGGCCTGTTACTGCATTTTGCAGACTATGCGTTTAACGCCGAAACCGTGCTCCCGCTCGACTCAAATTCGATTCAGATACAGCGCTGGTTTTGGTCGCATGCAGAGAAGGCTGTCGCAAAGGAAATCGACACCGCATCGATTCGCCCATACTCGGAGCAGGTAATCGACGAAGACATCAACATTTGCGAACGAGTGCAGCATAACCTCAGTTCCGGCGTCTATCCCGGAGGCACCCTGTCCGCGCAACAGGAACCCGGCACGATATATTTTCAGCAGCTGGTGCGCCGTGCGTTAAGCGGGTTTGCCAAGCCGGAAAAATCCGGCACAAAGGGCTGAGACTATGGCGATTACGGCGGCGATCACCATGGCCAGTCCGTAATCCGCACGCAGGTCGTAAATCAATCCGGCGCTCCAGGGCGCAACCAGACCGGCAAATCCCCAGGCAATAAACACCTGGCCATAAGCCTGTGGACCGCGTTCATCGAAGTAGTTCGATATCGCGACCGGGTAAACCGCGATAATTGATCCGTAAGAGAGTCCCACCAGAGAAAGTAATGCAACCACAATGACAGCACTATCCGAGGTACTTATCGCCAATAGTGCAACCGCGGATAGCAGCGGCAGGCCAACAAGGAAACGATTTAGCGGCCAGCGATCAACCAGCCATCCGGCGAGAAAACCGCCACCGGCACTACCAACACCAATCATGACGGCCGCCAGCGTAGCAAGCGCGGTACTGGCGTTTTTCGACAAGGCAATGCCGGCGGCATGACCAATGGCCATCAGCCCCGCAAAGACACTCGCCATGTACGCTATCCAGAACTGCACGACCTTGCGCCTGTCGATAGGTCCACCGTGACTAACCTCTGCCTGCGCCGCAGCATAGCTTACATCGGCAACGCGCAGCATGATTGCAGCGAGGCTTCCGCATCCAATCACAGCAAGCGCGATCGCAACCAGTGCGGACTCCAGTGACACCAGTTCAATGCGCCAGGCAAATATCCTCGCGAACACGATCGAACCCACGGCGTAAGCCGCGGTAACCGCTCCCATCGCAAACCCCTTGATTTCAGGCATGACCCGGCCCACCAGCTGCAGACTAAAGCCGTAACCGATACCGTTACTGAATCCGAAAGCGACGCTATAACCAGCAAAAAGCAGCCACCAGTTGGTTGCACTCGACGCCAACAGCAAACCTGCGGTCGCAACTAGACAGGTAGTCAAAACGAGCCACCAGGCGGGCAGCAAACTGTAAATTCGATAACCCAGTAATACCGCCAGCGTGATCGCAACCAGCGCGAAGGAATAGATCAGGCTGATTTCAGAGCGTGGCAGCTCGAGCAACTCTTCTAAAGATACGATAAACACCGAAAATGCGTGCACCGAACCCAGCACGAACGTGACCAGCATCGATGCTAACAGCGTTAGCGTACGCTTACTCAATGACGAAGGGCTCCACCACCGGCTTTATCCGATTTGATTCGCTTTTGGCCACGTACGAAGATAACCATGCCGCTTGCCGCGATGATTCCTGCACCAATCCAGGTCGTCAGCACGGGCACCTCCCCCCAGAACAAAAAGCCTACTATGGCAGCGAAAACCATTGCGAGGTATTCAAACGGCGCCAGCAAACTTGCTTCCGCGTAGCGAAACGAGACTGTTAACAGCCATTGTTGCATCCCACAGCCCAGCCCAAATCCAAGGAACAGCAACAAATCGTCGCCACGCGGCGTCAACCACCCCGAAAGCAGCACCCAGGTAAGGCAAACCAGGCTGCCCAGGTTATTGTAAATAATACCGATCGTGACTGACTTTTCGCTACTACTGAGTTTGCGCAGCCAGATTGCCACCAGGGCACCGGTAAAGGCGGAACCCGCCGCTGCCATCACCCCGATATCCCAGGTATCTGCCCCGGGTCTTGCTATCAGCAATACGCCGATGAAGCCGGCAACCACCGCTAACCAACGCTGCAGCCCAATCGACTCACCGAGCAGGAAAATGGACAACACGGTTATGAAAATAGGCGCGGCGTAAGAAATCGCGGTGGCGTCGGCGATTGGTATTCGAGTGAGCGCGAAGTACAGCAGCCCGAGACTGACGATTCCGCTGATACTGCGAATGGCATGATCGAACGGGCGCCGCGTCGCAAGCCCGGCTAGTCCGGCCGTCGACAGAAGAATAATCCAGAAAAAACCGCTCGCGAACAGGTAGCGAAACAACAACACTTCGCTCAATGGGTATTCGCGGTTAACCAGTTCGCGTACCGCGGCACTGAGTAACGCCATCAACAACAGGTTCCCAACGAAGGTTGCTATCCCGAGTGTGGGATGATCGCGGTGCCCGCTAACCAGGCTGGAAGATAGCGCCATTTCATGGTCTCAAGTCAGGTTTGGGTGCTTATCGATAACAAGGGGCAAGCAGCGCAGTATACTTAAACGGGATCAGCCTCGATACATCGCGCGCGTTAACGAGATAGAACTGATTATGATTTAGACAACTTCTTCAGATCTGAAAAAGCCGAAATTGTTTTTCCCCTGGCGCTTGATCTGGTACATCGCTTTATCGGCTGCGCGAATCAACTCTTCGGCAGTGGTGCCATTGTCCGGGTAAATCGAAATACCAATGCTTGCGCTGACCACAACCTCGGCTTTTTCTACACGGATTGGCTGCACGATTTGCTCGATCAGGCCGGAAGCGATGCGCTCGGCAACCACAACCTCGGGCAGACTTGACAGAATAATAATGAACTCGTCACCTCCTATCCTCGCCACGGTGTCGGTTTCACGGATTTCGGCCTTGATCCGAAGCGCGGTGGCCTGCAATACCAGATCGCCAAGTTCATGGCCGTGTTCATCGTTGATTTCCTTGAATCCATCGAGATCCAGGAACATGACTGCCGACATCTGCGCGGTGCGACGGGCCTCGGCGAGCGAATGATCAAGCCGGTCTTTGCACAGGCGCAGGCTCGGTAATCCGGTCAACGCGTCATGGTTGGCCAGGAAATGAAGTTCGGCGGCAATTTTTTCGCGTCCTTTAATCTCGCCTTCGAGTTGTTTTACCGTTTCTGCAAGTTTGCGCGTGCGGCTTTTTACCATTGCCTCCAGCGAATCGCGCGAATCGCGTAAATTCTGTTCGGTAACAATTTGCTGGGTGATGTCCTGTACCACACCAATCGATCTCAACTCGCCACTCGGGGAGCGCAACGCCGTGCCCTGCTCACGTATCCAGCGCATCTCGCCATCGGAACTGTGGATTCGGTATTCCACGTTATAGTCTTCACCATCCGCATCATGCTTGCGGTAAACCTCCATCAGGTTTTCCTGGTCCTCGGGGTGAACATCTTCGATATAATCGGCACGCGAAGAAACCATGCTCTGGTATTCATCAACCGTGGCGCCATGGATCCTGGCCACGCCCTCGCTGAGATCATCGTAGCTTGCAGTAGTCGGAACGTAAGTGAAATGACCGATATCGGTAATGGCCTCAACCTGCCGCGCCATGGCCTCCCGGTTTTGCAGTTTCAGTTCGTAGTTTTTACGCGCGGTAATGTCCTGCAGCAGGCAGAAGGCGGATTGTATCTGACCCTCATTATCCGTACCGACAAGGCCGATTTCATGGATGTGCCTGACCTCCCCGTCATTGCGCAGAATCCGATAGTCGATCTCATACGAACCCTCGTTTTTTCGTAATTCGTAAGACTGGGTATAAAACGCCCTGTCTTCAGAATGCAAAACTTCGAGCATCAGGTCCCAGGAATTCTGGGACTCCATTATTTCTACAACGGTCTGGTTGAAGATTGCTGCGTAACCGTTAGAACAGGATTTTATAAGCCCGGTTTCGTAGTCCCAATCGCAGTGCCCAATCTGGGCGGCCTGCTCGGTCGTATCAAGAAGCATTTCCTGATGGCGCAATCTTTCGAGTTCAGCTTCGAGCTCAGAAGTGCCTAAAAACCTTTTCATTTCAGTGGACACGTTTAGACAGATCCTGCTTTAGTCATATAGGTTTTTTGCACGGGCACTCAAAGACCAGCAGATTTTACGAAACCGAAACTGTTCTTGCCCTCGCGCTTGACCTGGTACATCGCCTTATCAGCCGATCGAATTAAATTTTCGGCGGTGGTGCCGTGCTCCGGATAAAGTGAAATTCCGATACTCGCGGTGATTTCGACTTCGATATCCTTGATTTGCAAAGGCCGCGCAACCTGTGCAATCACGGTAGCGGCAATTCGCTCCGCGATAGCCGTTTCAGGCAGGCTGGACAGGATGATAACGAACTCGTCTCCTCCGATTCGCGCGACCGTATCGGATTCTCGAATTTCTGTCTTGATCCGGTCCGCGGTCATCTTTAATACCAGATCACCAATATCGTGCCCGTGCTGATCATTAATTTCCTTGAATCCGTCGAGGTCCACGAACATGACTGCCGAGGTTTGACGATTACGCCGCGCCTCTGCCAACGACTGGTCAAGGCGGTCTTTACACAGGCGCAAGCTTGGCAGCCCGGTGAGCGCATCGTGGTTGGCCAGAAAATCGAGCTCGGCGGCAATTTTTTCACGTTCTTCAATTTCGACCTGTAGCTGCTTGACCGTGTTTGCCAGTTCGCGGGTGCGCTCAACTACCTGTTGTTCGAGGGAATCCCTGGCATCAATGATTTCCTGCGCAGCGTTCTTTTGCGCGGTAATATCCTGCAGTACGCCGATGGATTGCTCCGGAATTCCGTGCGTCATCAGGTAGGCCCTGCCAATTTCTCGCACCCAGCGAAGCTCTCCGTCCGCACGCTTCAGGCGAAATTCGACCTGCCATTCACCACCCTCTGAGAGGAACTTATCGTAGGCCTTTTGCACTCGGGCGCGATCATCGGCGTGGATTATTTCAACACCCCCTTCGGATGACATAAGCCTGGTCACAATTTGATCGGTATTCATTCCATAGATACGCGCGAGACCCGGGCTGACGAAGAGATACTTCTGCCTGATTTCGTCGTAGATAAAGTGACCGATTTCGGTAATCGACTCGGCCTGATTAGCCAAAGCATCCTTGTAAAGCAGCTCCTGCTCGCGCGCGACGCGCTCGGTAATATCCTGGATCACCCCCAGCGTTTGTCGAACCCTGTCATCACTAAACAGCTTGGCGCGGGTCAGTTCACGCACCCAACGGATCGACCCATCGGCGCGCTTGATGCGAAATTCCAGTGCGCAATCCTGCCCCGTTTCAATATAGTGCCGATACTCCTCGGCCACCCGCTGGCGATCTTCGGCAACAATATCGGCAAGGTCATCTTCGACGCTACGCATTTTTTCCTGATAAGCCTCCGCCGTTGTCCCGAAAATTCGGGCACAACCGTCACTCAGGTAAACATAGCGCTCGTTATCTTCATCATAGATGAAATGCCCAATATCGGTAATGGCTTCGGTTTGGCGCGCAAGTTCATCTCGATATTCCAGGTCACGCTCACGCCTGATCTGGTCAGAGATGTCTTGCATAATGCCAAAACTACCCCGTTCAACACCGTCATCGTCAACCACGATGACCCCAAACTCGCGGATATGCTTCATCGTGCCATCATCAAAAATGATGCGATACCGAACATCCAGTGTTTTATTGTCCCGCAACGCTTTTGAAGCACGCCGGTAATGCTTCTGGTCGTCCGGATGGATTTGCTGGACTGCCTTTTCCCAGCTGTCCTGACAGGCCAGTACTTCTTCGACAGTCATGTTGAAAAGGTTTGCATACTCCCTGGAACAGGATTCAAGTCGATCAAGCTCGAAATCCCACTCGTAGTGGCCAATTCTTGCGGCCTGCTCAGTCGCATCGAACAGCGTCTCGCGCCGACACATCTTTTCCAGTTCGGCTTCGAGCTCTTCTCGGGTCAAACCAGAAAATTTCAATGTGGATGGATTCTGCGTCTGCGCTATTGCTAGCACGTCAATTGTAGGCATTTAATTAATCGGTTAACTTTCAGCTGGCATAGCACTTGAGTATAGGTGCGATGGCCTATTTTTCCATGCGATCGGCAGGGCTAGGGATGACGTCGAATTGGTAAAAATACCGTCCTGTTGCATAATTCAGGCTGGTATCAGTCACTGGTAAGCAAGCCATGAATCATACAGCCACAAATCTTTCGGATCTGGAGACTCTGATTGAGCGACTGCGCTCAATCCTGGGAGAGCGAGTCAGTACCATCAGTTCAGTGCTCGAACAGCACGGACACGGCGAATCCTGGCATCCGGTGCAGGCGCCTGACGCGGTCTGTTTCGCGCAGAGCACCGAGGAAGTGGTCAGTATCGTAAGGCTCTGCGCCGAGACTGCCACACCGGTGATCGCATTTGGCACCGGCACGTCGCTCGAAGGCCAGGTGCAGGCGGTCAAGGGGGGCATCTGTATCGACCTTACCCAGATGAATCAAATCCTCGAAGTTGGTAACGAGGATATGGACTGTCGCGTTCAGGCTGGCGTCACACGGCGTCAACTAAACCAGTATCTGCGCGATACCGGGTTATTCTTCCCGATCGATCCCGGTGCCGATACCTCGATCGGCGGCATGGCGGCAACGCGGGCCTCGGGAACCAACGCGGTACGCTACGGCACCATGCGGGAGAATGTACTTGGACTGACCGTGGTCACCGCCAGCGGTGAAATCATTAAGACTGGAACACGTGCGCGCAAATCGGCGGCTGGCTACGACCTTACCCGCCTGTTTGTCGGTTCCGAAGGCACGCTCGGCGTCATCACCGAGATCAGCCTCAGGTTATATGGTCTGGCCGAGGCTATTTCAGCCGCCATCGTCAACTTTCCGGACGTGCGCTCGGCTGCGGAAGCGACGATTCAGACCATCCAGATGGGCATTCCCATGGCACGGATCGAAATTGTCGACAACGCCTACATGAAAGCCATTAATGCCTACAGTAAAACCGATTACCCGGAACTCGACACCCTGTTCCTGGAATTCCACGGCACCCGCGCAGGCGTCGCCGAGCAGGTGCAGATGTTCAACGAGATTTCACAGGATTTTGGTGCGACCGGATTTCAATGGGCGGAGCAAGAGGAGGACCGCCATCGACTCTGGCGCGCGCGCCACGACGCCTACTACGCGGGTCTCGCGGTTTACCCGGGCTACCGTGGTTACGTGACCGACATTTGTGTACCGATCTCAAGGCTCGCGGACTGTATCGCCGAGACCCAGGCGGACATCGCCGCTTCCGGCCTGTTTGCACCCGTCATTGGTCATGTCGGCGATGGTAATTTTCATTCCACCATGTTTATCGATCCCGAAAACGAGGCAATGCTCGAAAAAGCGCTCGAGCTCGACCATCGCATGGTGCAGCGAGCCCTGGATATGGGCGGCACCTGCACCGGCGAACACGGTATCGGTTTGGGTAAGTTAAAGCACATGCGCAACGAACATGGTGACGGTGCGGTCGAGGTGATGAAAGCAATCAAGGCTGCACTGGATCCGCAAAATATCATGAACCCGGGCAAGGTTGTCGATTGCTAAGTCGACTCGATTGCCTGATCGGCAACATGCTGCTGCAGTTGAGGATAAAATTCGAAGAATCCATCCCGGATCATTTCATGATGGCGCAGTAAATCCTCGATCGCATTGTCAAACTGATTGGCGAAACGGATGCGGCCGGCGACGCGATCAAGCGATTCAGCAACCGCATCGATTTCACGGTAAGAACCAAACCAGTCAAATTCGATCATGCGCCGGGTCACATGACGCATGTTTTCGCCCGGCATCATTTCACTGCCCGCTGACATGCGTTGATACATTTCATCGATCAGGGATTCGAGGTGGCGTTGCTCAAAGCGATCCCAGTGATTGATCAGCAGATGGTCAAAGTAAATATCCAGCGCAATACCCGCGAAACGCCGCCTCCTGGCACTGAAGCAACGCTTCATTTCCAGCACCTGCGGATGGCTATCGGTAAACCGGTCTACCGCACGATGATTCTGCAGGCCAGCCAGAACCGCAGCCGGCAGTTTGTCCTGATCTATACCGCGCGCAAAATCACCCAGCAGATTACCGACGGTCGATTCAATCGTCGGCTGCGACAATACGAGGTGAGCGAAATGATTCATGGTGACTACTATAAATCAAAAACTTGCATGACAGCGATCGAGAAAAATAGTTTGCCAGGGTCGTTTGCCTGCGCTTTAATCTTGATCTCATCCAGGCATTCGGAGCCCGCCATGTCTATTTCAGCCGTCGATACCAGTTCTGTCACCCCGGAAAGCGACCCGCATTACGATGACCGGGTCGACCTCGCCGCGGCGTTTCGAATGACCGCCCGACTCGACATGCACGAGTCGGTTGCCAACCATTTCAGTTATGCGGTATCAGATGACGGCAGCCAGTTCCTGGTCAATCCTTTAGGTCGCCACTTTTCCAATGTCCGCGCCAGTGAATTATTGTTGCTCGACGCAAACGATGACTCGACCATGGATAACCCCAATGCGCCTGACCCTACCGCATGGGCGATCCATGGCGCGATGCATCGCAACGTGTCGCAGGCTCGCTGCGTGCTGCATGTGCATTCGAAATACGCAACGGTGCTGGCGTCGATACAGCAGGACGGCTTACCCCCGATTGACCAGAACACGATGCGCTTCTTCAATCGAGTATCAGTGGACGATGGTTTTGATGGCATGGGGCTCGGCGATGAAGCCGAACGCTTGACCACAACCCTGGGCAGCAATCGGGTATTGATCATGGGTAATCATGGCGTCATGACGGTTGGTGAAACCATCGCGATTGCATTCGACGAGCTCTACTATTTCGAGCGCGCCTGTGCAAACTACATTACCGCGTTAATGACCGGTAAACCTCTGCGCATCGCCAGCGACGAAGTTGCCGAAAAAACCGCGCGACAATGGGATGACTACATCGACCGGTCTCCTTACGCCGAGGTGCATTTGCGCGAAGTCCGCGAAATTCTCGATCGCGAAGAACCCGACTACAAACTGTAGCCAGCAATGACTAACGCAACGTCCAGGCCGACGCCCACCAACGCGGCGTCATCCGGTGTCGTGATCGACCGCAAGCTCGGCAAGCAGTTGATGCAACGCTCTGATCGCCCCGGACTGATCTGGCTTGGTCAATGGATCGCATTACTACTTGCTACCGGCTACTTGCTATATCTGTCTGCAGGCAGTTTCTGGTTTATCCCGATGTTGATTATCCTCGGCTGCACCATCGCGGTGCCCGCTTACGCGCTGTCGCACGAATGCGCACACGGCACCGCTTTTCGTACGCGCTGGATCAACGAAACCCTGTTCTGGATATCATCGCTGATTTACTACGAGGAGCCCTACTATCGTCGCTATGTGCATGCGCGCCACCATACGTATACCTGGATCAATGGACTCGATGCGCAAATGCCGTTTGCAACCCCGATGACTTTCAGGGGCTGGTTACTGGAAATTTCTGGAATAGGTTATTTTATTCATGTGACCCGAATAATGGTCGCCAACGCTCGCGGTCTTTTCAGCGACGAGGTGCTTGAATTTACGCCCCCCAGTGAACTGTCAAAACTGCGGTGGGGAGCCTGGGTATTTCTCACGGTTTACTTTTTGATTGTGATGGCAATTATCCTTGGCGCCGATTTCCTGTTCTGGTATTTCGTACTGCCGCGTATTTTGGGCAACCCGGTTTTATTCTTATATACACTGATCCAGCATGTCGATATGGAAGAAGATCAGCTCGATCTGCGCAAGTCGACGCGCAGCTTTTCGACCAACGCTTTCAGCCGCTTCCTGTACATGAACATGAATTATCACATCGAGCACCACATGTACCCGACGGTGCCATTTCACGCCCTGCCCGCGTTGAACCAGGCCGTTAAAGATCAACTGCCTCAACCCGATCCCGGTTTCTTCCTGACCAATTACCGGGTTTTGAAAGCGATCATTGCGCGCAGTCTTGGCAAGTTGCCAATGGCCAACCTGGGTAAGTCCATCACTATCGACGACCAGTTCCAGGAGAAAACCGCATGACTGAACTCGGTCCCGACTGGCACCAGGTCGGGTCGGCAGACGAACTCGATGAAGAGGACGTGATGCCTTACGACCACAATGGTCACGAGTACGCGATATACCACACGATCGATGGCTTCTTTGCGAGCGACGGTATGTGTACCCATGAAGAAGAGCCACTCGCCGACGGTATCGTCATCGACAATGTCATCGAGTGCCCCCTGCACCAGGGTCGTTTCGATGTCCGCACTGGCAAGGCCCTCAGTGCCCCGGTTTGCATCGACCTGCAAACCTTCCCGGTAAAATTTCACAACGGCGACATCTACATCCAGATCCCTACCTAACCGCTTCAACAAACTACCGAGCTTTGGCGTTCTTCCTTGCGGCGCGGCCATTGGGATGTTCTTGCGGGATCGCCGTAAATACATCCATGTAGGCTCGCGCGCAACATCCCTGTTGCGCAGCGTCCCGCAAGAACATCCCAACGTCCACACCTCGTTAATCGAGCCATCACGATAAGCAGACTCCCCAGATACCTCTTTGTTAAGTAGCCGTCTAAATAATAAAGAGGCAACCGAAGG
>CAXMSP010000058.1:0-4507 GCA_964196225.1 uncultured Gammaproteobacteria bacterium
GGTTTCATGATCGATCTTCCCCACGCGCTGGCGACCGGTAGCTATGGCGGAGAAAACTCGCAGGATTTGCGTAACATCAGGATGAATCGCGCGGCCATCGCTTTCGCGGCGGATTGTGCGCAAAGCTTTGGTTTCTCGGACGAAGCTTTCGATCCCTGTGGAAAAATCAACGCGGCCGCCAGCAGGGTAGGCCTCGAGCACAACACCTCCTATGCCCGTCATCTCGAGGCCCTTGGCGAACCCTTCGAGATGCTCGATACGGGTACGATGCAGGCCATTTGCGGCAGTGATTACTACCAGGGTGGCTTGAAAACACCGGGGACCGCGATATTACAACCCGCCTTGTATATACGCAGCCTGGCTGATGCGCTGGTCAGGCTGGCCGGGTGTCAATTGTTCGAGGATTCGGCGCTGCACGAGCTATCGCGCAAGGGCGAGCGTTGGTTGGCCACTACTGCAAACGGGTCGGTGACGGCGGAGCGGGTAATTCTCGCGGTTAACGGCTTGATTGAAACCTTCGGCTTTTACCGGCATCGCCTGATGCATATAAATCTTTACGCGTCGATGACCCGCGAACTAAGCCGTGACGAGGTTGATGGGCTCGGTGGAGATGCGCGCTGGGGGTTCACGCCATCAGACCCGATTGGCTCGACGGTGCGCCGCATCAATGGCAGTGGGGGAACTCGACTGGTGATTCGCAATCGCTGCACCTACGAGCCGCATTTAAGTCTGCCCGCCGATCGTCTGCAGCCCATCGCGGATGATCACGCGCGTACCTTCTATCGTCGATTTCCGATGCTCAAACGAGTCGAGATGGAGTACTGCTGGTCTGGTCGGTTATGCCTGAGCCGCAATGATGTCTGGGCCCTGGGTGAGCTCGAACCGGGGTTATTCAGTGCCTGTTGTCAAAATGGTCTTGGTACCACGCGCGGTACCATCGCCGGCATCATTGCTGCCGAGATGGCAACTGATAGTAGTGATCGAAGCCTGGTGCCTGATTATGTTCCTGAAACCTTACCACGGCGACTTTTTCCAGAACCCTTTATGACCCTGGGTGCGCGCAGTGTGATCAAATTGAAGGAATGGCGTGCCGGTAAAGAACTTTAACCGGATGACGACAGGCTACAGGTCCTTGTTGCCCATCGTGAACTTGGTCCCGGGCGGTCGATGGGCAGTCATTTTCTGCCCGCGCAGGCTCAGGATGCGGTGCTGGTCTAGCAGCAGTTGATATAAAAACATCAATTCATCCTGGGCGTCGACGGGAAATCCTTCACGCCGTTTGCCACCTTCTACCAGGATCAGTTCTTCGAGGTATTTTTTACCTTCCGAGTAACGCCACAAACCGGTGATGGTCTTCATTACGCGCGGGAAGGATTCGATCGCGGCGGGCTCACCAGCACGCTTTCGCTTGAGCATTTCGCTCTTGCGAAACAGCTGCTGCGCCAGGGCAGGATTAATGACTCGGTTATCTACTGCCATCAGTTTGGGTACGTCGTGTAGTTACCTGTTTCATTCGGCTGACATTTCGTCATTCGCCGAAAATCTTTCCGTTTTTGCCGCTTGTTCGACCGAAAAAGTATATCGTTATTGATATTAAATTCAATACGCTCAACTGGCCTATACATGATATTAGCAAAAAACATTAAAAAAGCACGATAAGATGTTGAAAAGCAGTTATATTTTATCAAATCCTTTTATCGAAACCAGGTAGGGAACAGTTTGCTAATAACCTTTGCTAAAAACCCGGTGATCCCGTGAAGCCATCGCAAAAGTACCAGTTATTGATGGAGCAGGCCGGATTTGTCATCGACCCAGCGCAGCAACGCTCGGTTGTATTGCTCGATGGTCTGTATCAACGGGTGGTTGAAGCCTGCCCGACGAGCTGGTGGCGGGGACTGCTATCAAGGCACGATAAATGGTCAAAAATTAAAGGCCTGTATTTTTGGGGCGGCGTCGGTCGCGGTAAAACGCTGTTAATGGATGTATTTTACCAGTCGTTACCTGCAGAGGTGCCCAGCGAGCGTACGCATTTTCACAGTTTTATGAATCGAGTCCACGCATCTTTGCAGCAACACGGCAATATCGAGAATCCGCTGCAACAGGTGGCGCGAGATATTGCCGCTAAAACCCGGGTGCTATGCCTGGACGAATTCGTGATTATCGATATTGGCGATGCCATGATCATGGCAGGTTTGCTGGAAGCATTATTCGCCGAGGGGGTGGTGTTGGTAACCACGTCCAATGCGGCACCGGGCAATCTTTACCACGATGGTTTGCAGCGCGCCCGGTTCCAGCCGGCAATTGACCTGATTGCCCGCAACTGCGATGTTGTCAATCTTGACGGCGATCAGGATTATCGCCTGCGGTTCCTGCAACAGACCGACTTGTACTCGGTGCCACACAATGTCGAAATTGAATCGAGTGTTCGCGATTATCTCGATCAGCACGTGGTGCCGATGCAGACTCAGCAGCAGGAGTTAAATATCAATGGGCGGGTTCTCGCACATCAGTATTGTGCCGAGGATACCGTGTGGTTCAGTTTCGCACAGCTCTGTGAAACCACGCGCAGCCAAAATGATTACCTCGAACTGGCTCGATTTTTCAATACCCTGATCCTGACCGATATCCGTCAAATGGACAAAAGCAGTGACGACGTCGCACGGCGCTTCGTGTTACTCATCGACGTGTTGTACGATCACCACGTTAAGTTGATATGTAGCGCCGCGGACCGGCCTGATCAGCTCTATCTCGGCAAACGCTTAAGATTCGAGTTCGAACGCACCGCAAGTCGCCTGATTGAAATGCAATCACAGGAATACCTGGCGCAGGCCCACAGCCTGCAGTAATTCCGGTTACCACTTAAACCATGCGAGCAGGCCCGCGTGGTCGGAGAAATGGGTGTCGATTCGGCTGAACGCGATGGTTTCCACCTCGGCCCCAAAAGACTGATTAATGAACATGTAGTCGAGCTGCTGTTTTTTCTGGCGATATATGAACGAATAACGTTTTGCTGCGGGTATCAATTGGGTCAGGTCTACCAGGTCGGGTTCCAGCAGGTCACGTGCCGGCTGACGCACCGCCGTATTATCGGGATTGCCACGGAGGATA
This sequence comes from uncultured Gammaproteobacteria bacterium, assembly GCA_964196225.1. GTDB lineage: Bacteria > Pseudomonadota > Gammaproteobacteria. The sequence continues at coordinate 3,109 of CAXMSP010000058.1, forward strand.
CCGGCAACATCGACATGCTTGTCGCCCGGGGTCAATGCGTTGAAATCTCCAAGCAGCAATAATGACTCTCCCTGCATCGATTGCTGAAAACGGTTACTCCAGGCGGCGATGGTTTCGGCCTGTCGCAGACGTTTGCGTGCGACGCGTTCGCCGTCATGGCTGCTGTTAATTCCCCGCATCGAGCGTAGATGAACGTTAAGCATCGAGATACAGTTCTCGATATAGCAGGCTTTCAGGTAGAGCGGTGGACGCGTAAATAATGGCTTGCCGGTCATCTTGAATGTCTTGTTTGCAAACAGTTGATCGACTTTCTTTATTTCCACGCCGAAACGAACCAGGTATGCGAGGTTGATGCCGGAAACATCCTGTCCGGGGATTAATATCAGTCGATATTTCGCCTGGTATCGATTCCAGATTTCAGTGGCGATTTGCTGCAGGACGTTCAGGTTTTCGACCTCCTGCAAGGCGATAATATGCGGCAAGCCAAACTGATCGCCAAACTTTTTAGCAGCGGCTTTTACCCGTTGTCGAAAGCGATTCCCGGGTAGTACCTGTACATTGTTGCCATCGTCGATGTTATCGAACAGGCGATCCATGTTCTGGCTTAACACGCGGAATGAATCTGCATTGGCGATCGGTGCAACCAGCACCGACAGCAAGACCAGGGACCAGGGTTTCAGTCGGTTTAACAGAAGCTTCGTATCCGCGAAGCCCATTGCTCGAATAGCCCGGGATTACTCGCCGCGATTACCGAGCGGGGTGCGAGCGTTTGTTTAAACACGGGCTCGGCGTAGATGGTTTCAGATATTCCGCCGGCTTCCTGGAGCAGTAACACCCCGGCGGTATAGTCCCAGATGCTTTCTCGCCCGTGCAGCAGCAGGTTGGCCCGGCCGGCTGCCAGCCAGGCCCATTCAAGCGCACAGGTGCCGATATTACGCTGGGATTTATAAGGTGTTTGCTGTACCAGGCCGATGCCCATTTCATTGCTGAGCCGTTTAAAATCGATAAATGCGATACAGTTGCCAAGCGTCTGAGGTTGATCGGGGCGTGTCAGTGTCTCGCCGTTTAGCCAGAATCCCTGCCCCTTGATCGCTCCGAAGAACTCCCGGCGATTGGGGTCATAGACAATACCGAGCACAATTTCTCCGTTGCTGACCAGTCCGAGCGATACCGAGAACAAAGGCATTGTGGCGTGAAAATTGGTGGTACCGTCTACCGGGTCGAGACACCAGTAATCCTGTTCGTCCTGGATGACCTTCAGTTGAGCTTCTTCGCTCAACTCTTCACCGAGCATGGCAACATCCGGATAACGCTCGGCGAGCGCTACAGTTAGTGCCTGTTGCATCGCCAGATCGGCTTCGGTGACGATTGACCCGTCCGCCTTGTAGTCCGCAGTTGA
>CAXMSP010000059.1:0-4247 GCA_964196225.1 uncultured Gammaproteobacteria bacterium
GCCGCCTGGTGGATGATCCGTGAAGCCGAACGAACTGGCACAATACGGGCAGGCACTACAGTAGTCGAAGGCACGGCCGGCAACACCGGTATCGGCCTCGTCCATGTCTGCAACGCTCGCGGTTACCCCAGTGTTATCTACATGCCTGATAACCAGTCCCGGGAAAAGGTCGATATCCTGGAAACGCTGGGTGCCGAAGTGCGCGTAGTTCCCACGGTACCTTACGCGAACGAGATGAACTACCAGAAGCAGGCCAACCGTTACGCCGAGTCGCTCGATACGGCGGTTTGGGTAAACCAGTTTGACAATACTGCTAACCGGCTCGCCCATTACGAGTCGACCGGGCCCGAAATATGGCAACAGACCGAGGGCAGGGTGGATGCCTTCGTCTGCGCGGTCGGCACCGGCGGCACCATCGCGGGGGTGTCAAAGTATCTCAAGCAAAAGAGAGGAGATATCCAGCTGGTGCTGCTCGACTGCATCGGTAGCGCGCTCTATAACTTTATTACAACCGGTAACACGACCATGAGCGACGGCACGTCCATAACCGAGGGCATCGGTAATAGTCGTATTACGGACAACCTGGCTGGCGCCAGGATCGATTGGGCGCTGCAGATATCCGATCAGGACGCAGTCAGAATGGTCTATCGATTGCTGCGTGAAGAGGGTTGGTTTTTTGGTTCGAGTACAGGGATCAATGTTTGCGGCGCGATCGAGGTCGCCCACAGGCTCGGCCCGGGACACACCATTGTGACCGTGCTTTGTGACGGTGGCGGCAAGTACCGATCTAGCCTGTTCAACCGCGAGTGGCTGGCCGAGAAAGGCTTATCCGTTGATTAGCCCGACAACGCTGTTTAGATATTGAGTCGTCGAGTGTTCTGGTCTTGTTCACAGGTTTCCCACATGTCCATGAAATCATCGTAGTAGGATCTGCATTCAAGCTTGTTGTCGATTTCGTAGTAGCCTTCAAAACGTTCAGGGTTACGAATGCGAATGTAGGCGCTGTCATCGGCTATGAGCCAGCTTTCCCTGAAGTTTCGGTGCTCCTGGGTAACGGTGGTGCGAATCTGCGCAAAAGTGGGTAACCTTTGTGCCAGTTGAATCAGGTAATGGCCCTGGTTTGCCGCCACGCGCGTATCATGGGTGATGATGCGGATATCGGTATGGCGGTTGGTGACGGCCAGCTGCGACAGGTGATCGTAAATCTCCACGTCATTGTAGAGTTCGGATTCAAGTCGCCGAGTGACAATGTATACACGCCCGACAGATCCGAGAATAAGCGTTTTCGCCGCTTCCTGGCAGTCTCGACGTCCTTCTAACAATATACTTGAACTTTCACTCATAAATAATTGAGTTTATTAAAATTAATCGTTAATCGGTATAATCGCATGGTTCGTTGCAAGCTCGATCAGCATTGCCTCCATAGGCTCGATTTCGAGGCATTCACTGATCAGTGAGACCGACCATTCACGGTTCGTGCATAATTGCTGCAGGTGATCGAGAACTTTCTGGCTGCGCGGTAACACACTAACCCTGCCATTATAGTAAAACGAAATCGTTTGTTTCGACTGATGATAAAACATGCGGGTTTCCGGATGCCGCAACCATGCACAGGATAGTAGGTCAGACACGTAAACCGGTTGATCGTCATCATGCGGCGGTGCAACCGCGCTATCGGAGAGCATTTTCCCGACTGCATCCAGCCATACCTGGTCTGACTGTTGTAATAACTCGGTGGCAAGAGTTCGAAAACGATCAATTTCGGCGTCGGTAATTTCTGCGTGATGTCGATCAAGTTCAAGATTGGTATCACGATAGCGTTTGAGGCCGATACCAAGATGCTCTGTTTCCAGGGCATAGGACTCCAGCACGCTGCTCGAGGTGGGTGCCCGAAACCCGATCGAATAGGTCATGCAGCGCTCCAGCGCAATGCCATGATGGGCAATACCAGGCGGCAGGTAGAGCATGTCACCAGGATTCAAGACAACGTCCTGGTCTGGCTCAAATTCCTGCAGGATTGCCAGTTCCAGGTCGGGAATCAGTCGCGGTTGTTCGCTGGGTGTGTCACAGAACTGCCAGCGTCGCGATCCCATTGCCTGCAATAGAAAAACATCGTATTCATCGACATGAGGGCCTACCGATCCGTGAGCCGGGGCATAGCTAATCATCAAATCATCGATGCGCCAGTCGGGGATAAAGCGGAACTGATCGAGCAGGTCGGTCAGCTCTGGAAACCATTTCTCGCATTCCGATACCAGTAACGAGTAGTGCGTTTCTGGCAGCTTCAGAAAATCCTGCTCTTCAAAGGGGCCATAGCGTAGCTGCCAGGGACTGGTACCGTCCTTTTCAATGACCAGGCGAGCATGGACATCCTCTTCACAGGCCAGCCCAGCGAGTTCCTCTGGACTCGCCAATTGTTCCAGCATTTCGTCCAGGTTTGAAAATGCGTTACGCAATATACAGGGCTGCTTTTGCCAGTAGCGACTGATGAATTCTGTGCTGTCAAAATCCTGTAGTTGCCACATGGTGAACTAGATGTTCTTTGCCTGCTCTATGGCATTGCCTATATAGGCAGATGGGGTCAGCTTGATCAATTCCTGCTTGGCGGAATCAGGTATTTCGAGTGCTTCGACAAATTGGCGTATCGCCTCGGCGTCGATCTTTTGCCCACGGGTGAGTGTCTTGAGCTTTTCATATGGTTGTTCGATACCGTAACGGCGCATCACGGTCTGGATGGGTTCGGCGAGCACCTCCCAGTTATGTTCGAGGTCGGCGGCAATTGCATCGGCATTGACTTCGAGCTTGTCGATACCACGTTTCAGCGCATCCAGCGCGATGATAGTGTGGCCGATGCCGGTGCCAAGATTACGCAGCACGGTCGAGTCCGTTAAATCGCGCTGCCAGCGGGAAACGGGCAACTTCTGGGCCAGGTGATGCAACACGGCATTGGCAATGCCGAAATTGCCCTCGGCATTTTCAAAATCAATCGGATTAACCTTGTGCGGCATGGTCGACGAGCCGACCTCGCCGGTGATAGCCGTTTGCTTGAAGTAACCGATCGAGATGTAACTCCAGATATCGCGACTGAAATCAATCATGATGGTGTTAAATCGTGCCAGCGCGTCGAAAAGCTCGGCAATGTAATCATGCGGTTCAATCTGCGTTGTATAGGGATTCCAGCCGACCCCCATCGATTCGACGAACTGCCTGGCGATGGTAGGCCAGTCGGTGCCAGGGTAGGCGCTCAGATGAGCGTTATAGTTTCCCACCGCACCGTTTAGCTTGGCCAGTATTTCGACGGCTTCTATCTGCTTCAACTGACGGCGCATTCGATAAGCCACATTGGCGAACTCCTTGCCCAGGGTTGTCGGCGATGCTGGCTGACCGTGAGTACGACTCATCATTGGAACAGCGGCATATTGATGGGCAAGCCGGGTTATCATGTCGAGCGCCTCGTTAGCCATTGGCATCAGGATCTGATCTCGGCCTGATCTCAGCATTAAAGCGTGGGACAGGTTGTTGATATCCTCGGAGGTACAGGCGAAGTGAATAAACTCGGAAACCGCATCAAGTTCGGGATTTTGTGCTACCTGCTGCTTCAGGTAATACTCCACCGCCTTGACGTCGTGATTCGTGGTTCGCTCGATTTCCTTGATCTTCTGCGCCTCGGAAGGATCGAAGTTTTCGATAATAGATTCCAGCAGGGTATTCGCAGCTTCTGAGAACTCTGGTACTTCATCAATATCGGCAGTTCGAGACAGGGTTTGCAGCCAACGTATCTCCACAATTAAACGATGATAAATCAGTCCATATTCACTAAATATCCCGCGCAGACTTTCGGTTTTTGCGGCGTAACGGCCGTCGATCGGGGAGATCGCGGTGAGGGAGTCTAAATGCATTAATCGAAAACCGTGTAAATCGGATATTTTACACCAAACTTTAGCGCCGGTAATGGCATTACCGGTTTGAAATAGGGCGGTTTCAGGCGTTTATTGATCGGCAGCGTTAAAAGCTTCGTGTTTGAGGATCAGTTGCTTGGCTTTTTCGTAAGATCCGGCAGGGATTATGGCTTCGTCCTTCAAGCGCCGCAGCTCGCGCAATTCTCGCACCAGGAATTTGTTCTGGTTTAACCCCTTGGCAGTCTTGCTTTTATTGATCTGCATGATGAATTTATTGACAAAATTGCGAAAACTGTCGTTATCGGGATTCTTGTTGATGAGCTCCACCAGTTTTATTTTGCCGTACTG
>CAXMSP010000060.1:0-32488 GCA_964196225.1 uncultured Gammaproteobacteria bacterium
GTTTCTTTTGGAGAAATTGTTGATGCGCTGATTCCTGCGCATCTGTAAGGCAGTTCGCAGGCTGCAGCTCAAGCATCTGTTCCGCCCGACAGGCGGTGCATTGAGCGGTAAAGGTTACATCAGAAAACCTAAAATCAGTCCAGATCATAATCGAAGAGATAGATGACCAGGGGAGTGAGGAATGTTGTCAGCCTTTGAGAGGCGTCGACAATTTGATTGGCAGTACTAGGATTTTAATAACGTCCAGATGCCGATACCCACAAAACCGATGCCCGCAATATAATTCAAATGTTTTTCGCTTATATATTGTGATATGGCACTACCAGCGAGCACGCCAATCCCTGATGCAACGATTAAAGCCAGAGAGGCGCCGATAAAAACGGTGAATTTGCTCACCTCTTTATCTGCCGCGAACAGCATCGTAGCGAGTTGGGTTTTATCGCCTAGTTCGGCGATAAATATCGCGATAAAAACAGTTACGAGCACTTTATATTCCATTTCCCCTATTCTCAGTCTATATATAAGGTGGAATAGTAAAAGACTTGCCGCGCGGACTAAAGAAATCAATGGGAATGCAATCATTTGTTTCGTCACGGCGGTGAAATTATGGCAAGCGATAAGAGTTGTGGCATGAAAGATACCGTTCTTGCATTAGGCGCTCTCTTCAATGCGCTTCCCGATGCGATGTTGGTTGTAGATGGCCAGGGTCGCATCGTATTCTCGAATGCGGCGGTCAGTAGTATTCTGGGATATACCGCAGACGAACTAATAGGAAAATCTTTGGGGTGTCTCATTCCGGAGCGTCAACGAAATGTGCATGCATCTCATTTCACGCAGTTTCACGAGTCTGGCAAGCCTGCCCCGATGGGTGTGCGGCCCATAAGGCAGGCACTTCATAAATCGGGCAGGGAGGTGCCGATATCCAATTCGGTTGCTAACCTTGATCTTAATGGTGAGCGATTCTCGGTTGCGGTAATGCGCGATGGCGGTGAAATACAATCGGAAATTACCGAGGCCACCGTCCAGGCCGAAACCGACTTACTGACAGGTGTCGGTAGTCGGTTATGCTTGTCACGTTTCATGCAGGCTGCACTGGCAGCGTCGAGTCCGTTTAGCTTGCTGTTTCTTGACTTGAAGAAATTCAAACCTTTCAACGATAACTATGGGCATGAGGTTGGCGACAAGGTATTGCAAATCGTTGCCAAACGCCTGCAGGCGCAAATTCGCTCCGAAGATCTGGCGACACGTTTTGGCGGCGATGAATTTGTGCTGGTGTTCAATGGGTCTATTGGTATCGAACTCTTAGAGCAGCGCGCTGCTTCGATTGCTGCCAGTGTCGTCAGACCATTTCACATCGGAGAGCTGTCGAGTTCGGTTGGCGTCAGTATTGGCGGTGCGATATTTCCCCGCGATGGCGGCAGCGAAGCGGAGTTGTTGAAGGTGGCCGACCAGAACATGTATCAGGCAAAGCAATTCGATGTTCCTTATTATGTCGGTAAGAGGAAATAAGAATTGACAGATCCGGTACGCGAAAACTACCTGAAGCCAAATTGATCCAGATCAAGTAAATGCGTTAAATCCCTAGATATAGTGGATGGTTCTGCATAAAACCACAATATGTGGTATTGCCGTTCAATTATAAAGGACTGGAAATGACGCCAGATAACGTACCGGATCTCTTAACATTACCCCAACGCATTATCAAACGAGACGGCGCCGAAGTCGATTTTGATCGGGTACGCATTGAGAATGCTTTGCTTAAGGCGGCTGCAACCACCCGGGAATTCGATCACCGTGAAGCCCGCTGCTTAACTCAGCAGGTCATAAAAGTTTTAAATCATCGTTTTTCAAATCGACACATCCCGGATGTTGAATCGGTTCAGGATATAGTCGAGCAGGTCCTGATTTCAGCCGACCACGTGAAAACTGCGCGATCTTATATCGTTTATCGAGAGCAGCATCATCGGTTAAGATGTGATAAGCGAACCCTTGTGGATGTGGCCACGTCAATTAACGAATACCTCGACAGGTCGGACTGGCGGGTGCAAGCAAACGCCAACCAGGGTTATTCTCTCGGGGGCCTGATTCTCAATACTGCCGGAAAGATGATCGCCAATTACTGGTTAAGTCATGTTTATCCACCCGAGATTGGTATTGCGCACCGCGACGCCGATATCCATATTCATGATCTCGATATGCTGGCTGGTTATTGTGCTGGCTGGTCACTACGCATGTTATTGAATGAGGGTTTAAATGGGGTCGAAAGCAGGGTAGAAGCCGGACCTCCCCGGCACATGTCTTCCGCGGTCGGCCAGATTGTAAATTTTCTCGGTACCTTGCAGAACGAATGGGCAGGTGCCCAGGCTTTTAGCTCATTTGATACCTATATGGCAGCCTTTGTACGTAAAGACAACCTGAGTTACGATCAGGTTCGCCAGCATATCCAGGAGCTGATTTATAACCTCAATGTGCCTTCGAGATGGGGGACACAGACGCCTTTTACCAACCTGACTTTTGATTGGGTCTGCCCCGAAGATCTGCAGCAACAGATTCCACTGATTGCGGGTGAAGAGCAGGCTTTCACCTATGGCGAATTACAACGCGAAATGGATATGATAAATCGCGCCTATATTGAAGTGATGACCGAGGGTGATGCCAAGGGTCGAGTATTTACCTTCCCCATCCCTACCTACAATATCACTGACGACTTCATCTGGGATTCTGAAAACGCCGATCTGTTATTCAAGATGACAGCCAAGTATGGACTTCCATATTTTCAGAATTTCTTAAATTCTGAATTAAAGCCGAACATGATTCGCTCCATGTGCTGTCGATTGCAACTGGATTTGCGCGAGCTATTGAAGCGAGGTAACGGATTGTTCGGCTCGGCAGAACAGACCGGTTCGATCGGCGTGGTTACAATAAATTGCGCGCGTCTTGGCTACCGATGTAAAAACAATGAAACAGCACTGTTGGCAGCGCTGGACGAGTTGTTGATAAAGGCCAGGAACAGTCTCGAGATCAAACGTAAAGTGATTCAGCGGCACATGGATGCCGGTCTGTTTCCCTATACGAAACGTTACCTGGGAACATTACGTAACCACTTTTCCACCATCGGCGTAAATGGCATCAATGAAATGATTCGTAATTTTTCGCAGGACCAAGAGGACATTTCCACGCAGGCGGGACGAACCATGGCAATTCGCTTCTTGGATCATATTCGTGCTCGCATGGTTGAGTTCCAGACGGAAACCGGTCATATGTATAACCTGGAGGCAACTCCGGCCGAAGGGACTACCTATCGACTGGCGCGTGAAGATCTTAAGGTGTTTCCAGATATCCTGCAGGCAGGGACCGCCGAAAAACCTTATTACACGAATTCGTCCCAACTGCCAGTTGGCTATACCAGTGATCCGTTCGAGGCCCTGCAGATGCAGGATGAACTACAAAAGAAATATACCGGGGGGACGGTATTGCATTTGTATATGAGCGAACGGATTTCCAGCGTCGAGGCCTGTAAGAAGCTGGTTCAACGATCACTGGCCAACTTTCATCTGCCTTACATTACCGTGACACCGACTTTTTCGATATGCCCGAATCACGGCTACCTGAGTGGCGAGCATGAATTTTGCCCACATTGCGATGACGAATTGATGGCGGCAAGGCAGCTTGAATTAAATCAACAAGAGGAAGTAAGCAATGAAACAAAAAGCGTCCATTAGGCTAAAAGATGAAGACCGAACACGCTGCGAGATCTGGACTCGTGTCATGGGATATCATCGACCGGTAAGCTCTTTCAATCCTGGTAAACAGGCCGAACATGAACAGCGTAAATTCTTCCACGAAAAAAAACCGGGTTCGTGAATTAGTCGATGTCGGTGGTATTACACCGTTTACGACAATCGATTATCCCGGTCAGCTAGCCGCGGTTTTGTTTCTTCAAGGCTGCCCCTGGCGTTGCCATTATTGCCACAACAGTGGACTGATTCATCGGCAAGCCACGCCGCGAATTCCGTGGTCGTCGGTCATGGAATTTCTGGAACAGCGCAAATCGCTAATTGACGCGGTTGTTTTCAGTGGTGGCGAACCGACCCTGCAATCAGGCCTTCGTATGGCGGTGCGGCAAGTGAAACACATGGGCTTCAAAATTGGCCTGCACACTGCTGGGATCTATCCCGAACGATTGAAAAAATTGTTACCCCTGATTGACTGGGTTGGCCTCGATATCAAGGCATCGGTGCGACAGTATCCGGATATTACGGGCGTTAAACAGTCCGGGGAGCGCGCGTGGAGAAGTGTTCGCTTAATTGTTGAGTCCAATCTCGACTACGAAGTCAGGACGACAATTCATCCTCGACTTATCGACCGAGGCCAGCTGTATGACCTGATTGATGAACTGGTTGATCTGCAGGTTACCAATTACGCAATTCAGGAATGCAATCCAGTTCACTGCGTTAATCCGGGGTATCGTGTGACTCAGCAATTCCCTTTGGATGAGAAGGATGTTCAGGAAGTTGCGCAAAGTTTTACCAATTTTGAGCTACGCATGGCCGGTTGATCGGGTTAAGCAGGCGAAAATTCTCATTTGTCAAAAAACCCAGGCCAGTTCTGCAGGCTCGAGATTAAGAGAAATTTTCACTTGATATTGCTATGCTTTTCTGTGAAAAGAATAGCCGTCCCTTCTGACGTAAATTAAATCTGGATAATCAATGCGAAAACCGAACGTGACGATCGTTAGAAACTAGGATGAAGAAGTCATCTCCTTTTCGCCAGTTTATGATTGTCAGCATCGTCGGTATGACATTCACGTTGCTATCGCTGTTGTATTTTCACAATGAATTAAGTCAGGGTTATTTGCGAGCACACATGGATTCGCATAATAAGAATCTTGCGATTGTGTTGCGTAATTCGCTACTCGCAGAAGGACTTGAAGAGGCACTCATCGAGTCCAGTAGCGCACTATCAGATTCGATGCGCGCCAATATCGATTTGATCCTAGAACGGGAATTGCGTTGGGTTCCGGTGGTGAAAATTAAAATCTATAGCCGGGATTCGATGGTCTTGTATTCGACCAACAGTCATGAAATAGGTGCCGACGCCAAACAGAATAGTGGCGTTCAAAGTGCGCTTGCAGGCAAACCAATTTCTGGCCAGGTCCATCCCAACCATTTGAACGAGTTCGACAATGTCATCGAAATTGCGGACTTGCACCAGCAATACATCCCGATTAAGTTGCGAGAGACCGGTGATGTGATTGGTGTGTTCGAAACTTATCTGAATATTTTTGAAGCCGTCAGTGCCGTTGAAGCGAAGCAGCATCGCGCATTCTGGCTAATAGGCGGAGTACTGGTTGCATTTTATCTGGCCCTGACCATCACGTTTCTCGCAACACATCGCTTGCTGCGCCGCGAGACGCATCAGCGTGAGGTTTATCTCAAAGAGCTTCACGAAATTCAAGCGGATCTCGAGCAGCGTGTCGAACAACGCACCGCGGAGCTGGATTATGCGAAAAATTTTCTGCAGTCGGTTATCGATGGCATAGCGGACCCACTCCTGGTTATCAGACCCGATTTTACAATTGCATTGATGAATGATCAGGCGAAGAAACATATCCCGCCTGATCGGGATGAAGAGAGCTACAAATATTGCTACCAGATATCGCACCGGCTGGATGCGCCTTGTACGGAACCTGATCACCCCTGTTCGTTTGCCGAAGTCATGGAGAAGGGATGCCCTGCAAGGGTTAGACATACACATTACGACGCAGATGGCAATGCAGCCGTCTTGGAGCTGATAACCACCCCGCTGTATTCGGCGGACGGAAGTTTCGAAGGGGTGATCGAAGTGGAGCACGACGTCACCCAGATCGTAGAGATGCAAGAGGTTCTGTTTAAAAATGAAGCGCATTTACAGGCAATCATGGACCATGTGCCCGATGCAATTCTCACCTGTGATTCTGAATATACGATTCAAAGCACCAATCATTCCGCACGAATTCTTTTTAATGCCGAGGAGACTGATCTGGTCGGGAAGAATCTGCAGGAGTTATTTTTTGCTGATTCAGCTGCCAGCGAATTCATGTCTGAAATTGCGACTCATCAACAATGTGTTTTTAAACGCATCGAAGGCACTGAATTTCCATCGGAACTCTGGGTCGGGCCGCTCGAAAAGACCAGCGGGGATAGCAGTTATATAGTGGTTGTGCATGACATCACCGGGCGCCTGGAGGCTCAGCGTGAACTTGAGACTACCCGGCAACAGTTTTTTCATCAGGATAAAATGGCTGCGATCGGACAATTGGCCGCGGGAATACTGCACGAAGTGGGCAATCCCATTGCGGCAATCGCCGGTGCTGTCTCTGCGGTCCAGCGTTCGTACACTAGCGCCGATCAAGATGATGAGTTAGGCCATAATATCGAGCTGATCAACGAACAAATTCTCAGACTTGGGAAAATTACACGGGAGATTGCCGATTTCTCATCGCCGAAGCCGCGTGAGCGTGAATTGCTGGATCTCAATGGCCTGTTGCGCAGTACCGCAGGGCTATTGTCCTATGATCGCAGATTCAGCTCGATAGGCGTGCAGCTGCAATTAGATAAGAATCTTCCGGCTATTGTTGGCGTGGCCGATCAATTGACCCAGGTGTTCATGAATCTGCTGATCAATGCCATGGATGCCTGTGCGACTGTTGATCTGGAGGAAGACTGTATCGTTCTTAAAAGCGAGCTCGACGGGGAAAGAGTTCATGTTTGCGTTCAGGATTATGGCCCCGGCATGTCGAAAGAGGTTCTTGGGCATGTTATGGAGCTGTTTTTTACCACCAAGCCGGTGGGCAAGGGCAGTGGTCTCGGCCTTTCGCTTTGCGACACCATTGTGCGTGAGCATGGGGGTGAGATGAGCATCGAAAGTAAAGAGGGGAAGGGTACGCAGGTACATGTTATTTTGCCAATCGATGAGGGCGTACAGGACCTAGCGAGCACTAAAGCACATACGTTAGATAAAGATCATTAGTAGTTGGCACGTTAAATGCTGCGACTACTGATTATCTGTGCAAAAAATCGATAGGCAGTTGGAACTTCTGTATTCTTTCATAAGTCAGGGCAAATATAACTTCAGTTTTCTATTGTCAGAGGCCGTGGCTGGCTGGTTTGGGCCATGAAAAGGTCGGTCATGTTAGTGGTTGTCGTTATACTTTGCTCCTTGCTTGGACCAATCTGGCTCGAGGCTGCTATCGCCAATGAGAGCGCCACGCAGCCGGCGAGCGAGCGTCCACTGACAACCTATGAACGATTCCTGCCCCTGGCGGTGGCGGGCGACCCTGCCATCCAGCATTTCCTGGGATACATGTTTTTTTACGGCGAGGGCGTAGAACTTAACTACGAAGAGGCGCATTACTGGTTTCATCAGGCTGCCGAAGAGGGTGATTCGAGAGCGCAGCGCAATCTGGGTATTTTTCATTCGGGCGCCATCGCGCGCATTCCCAAAAAGTTCCACGATGCAAGCGAGGCGAACCTATGGTTCAGTTTGGCAGCCGCAAACCCGGAAAATCCGGCAATTTCACCGCTAGCGTCACAATCGTACGATAAGTTTCTGATCCCGCGTACTGAAAAGGTGAAACCCGCATCCGATGGCAAACGTCTCGGTGAAATTATTTACCAGGGTTCTTGCGCAGGCTGCCATGGATTTGATGGTCATGCGGCTTATCCCGATTCCCCTTCCTTTGCGCGTGGAGATCGCCTGGGTCAAAGTGATCGCGCCCTGGTTGACGGTATCCTCCAGGGCCGCGGAAAGATGCCCCCCTGGGACGATACCCTGTCCACGGAGGCGGCTTATAAAGTTGTCTCTTATATCCGTAAGGCTTTCGAACAAGGTGGCGTGCAAGAATTTCCGAAAACACGGCCGGAGGCGAGCCCCGCTGACGATCATGAGGCCTCGAGCGAAAAAATTTATCTTCAGTTTTGCGGTGGCTGTCACGGCTTCAACGGTATTGCCTGGTATGTCAATTCACCCTCGTTTGCGCTGCGTGAGCGCCTGGAAAAAAGTGACGCGGAACTGACAAACAGCATTAAAAACGGGTTGGGAGCCATGCCTTCGTGGGAGTATATGCTTAAACCTGAGCAGATCGAAGCGCTGGTACAATTCATTCGCACGTTCGCGCAAACCTACGATAGGGGAATTAGCGGCGAGTTACGACGGCCTAAGCAATTTCTGCGCTTTCGTCCTAAAGGGGAAACCGGGCAGAACTGGACCGGTGACGATTTCCGTTAGATATGAGTAGTGAGTTCAACCGGGATCGAGATGACGAACCACAAAGTAATAGCGCAAAATGAAGAGATTTAGAGACTGGCACACTATATGCTCGGTAGTTTGTATGTTTGAGGAAGAATCCGTCCGATAAATTCGCTCCAGATCGATGTCGATATTAAACGAAACCACCTGTTTGTATTTTGCCTGTATTTGCTACGGATTAAGCTTCCTTTTTACCTACCTCGGACGTGAACAATTTCGATACAAGCGCATTCTTATTTTCAGTACCGCAGGACTGCTTGGTCATACCATGAGCCTGGCTTTAAGATGGGATCGAGTAGGCCATGGGCCATTTATTAATTTATTTGAAATTCTGAGCAGCAACCTGTGGAGTCTGTTACTGGCCTATTTACTATTCATGATATGGGCCAGGGATCATCGCTCTGCTGGGCGCTTCATCGTTCCCCTATTGGCGCTGCTGATGTTGTGGTTGCTGATTACGGTACCCCAGGATACTTATTTACCCGCTACCTATGACACAATCTGGCTATATTTTCACGTGGTTTCGGGCAAGTTTTTCCTCAGCCTGCTGATGCTCGCTACCGGTATGGCAATTCTGGAGATGGTACGCTCCAGATCTGACACCGGGTCTAATGCAATCCTTGCCAGCAAATCGCTCAGTTATCGCTTGCTGGCCTTTGCATTCTGTTTCGAGTCACTGATGCTGATGTTCGGCGCGATCTGGGCGCAGGATGCCTGGGGTCGCTATTGGGCCTGGGACCCGCTGGAAACCTGGGCCTTCCTGACCTGGCTGAGTGTCATTTTCGTTTTACACTGGCGCTTGAATTACTCGCGCCACAGCATTTATGCTGTGCTGGTAGCGGGGTGTTTCACGCTCGCGTTTTTGACTTTTTTCGGGGTGCCGCTGGTTTCCACTGCGCCGCACAAGGGAATGATTTAATGGTCGATACCACAACCAGGAAACCATCCACTGCTAAACGGCGCTATTTTTTGGCTGCCTTGTTGCTAACGGTTGCGGTCGTTTTATTCGGCTGGACATTAAATGCCTGGATAACAGGTTCAGCAACGCTACCACTGCCGACCAGCGCAATCGAGAAAAACGTCGATAACGACCTGGAACAGTTGTTTACCGCTGCCGTGCGGCATATGCAACAGCGTCAATATCAGCAAGCGCTAAATTTATGGCACCGGGCGTTGTTGACGGCGCCCGATATCCCGGAGATTAAGGTGAATATGGGATTTTCGCTCTATGAACTGGGTGAATATGCCACTGCGCGTGATTTTTTCATCGACGCGATGGAGCAAAACGCATACCAGGCCAATGCCTATTACGGGCTTGGGATTACCAGTGAAAAAATGGGCGACCTGGAAGGTGCGCTTGGAGCGATGCGCAGTTACATCCATCTCGCAGCGGGTGAGCAGGACGATAAGTTCGTACGCCTGGCGCGATCGGCATTATGGGAATGGCAGGCGCAGTTGGCGGAGAAATCGAAACCGCAAAACTCTGCCGGCAATGAGACGCAACCTGCAGATCGGTAGCGCAGGGGAATATGCCTCAGATTTGGTCAACGGTGTTAAGCGCGCTATCTTTGTAGCCGTGTCACCCCACCAAAGCTACCCACCCACAAAAAATCATTCTGTTGAGTCGCCATGGAAAACACGGTGTTTGAAAACAGGCCTTCGTGAGTCGTGAGGTGGTTGTCGAAGTTACCATTGTTAAACTGCACTAAACCGTCACTGGTACCAACCCATAAAATTCCGTGCTGGTCTTCATGCAGCATGAATACATGGTTTGAGGGCAGGCCATCCTGCACCGTGTAGTTGACGTATTTTTCATCGTCGAAACGCGCCAGACCGCCACCCCAGGTGCCGACCCAGACGGTACCGGCTGCGTCGACTTCAAGTGCCACGATGTAATTTGGATTATAGGCAGTGTCGACTTGCTGCAGCCCCATCTCTACTTTTTGCCGAGCATGATGACTCGACAGGGTGGCCGGATCGGTACCGAAGGTATTGTCGCCCTTTACCAGTTCATAGGCGGCACCCTGGCCGTCCTGATGATTCCAGTTATCCCAGCGATTATCCTGGAACCGCGCCAGGCCACCCTCGGTAGCCATCCATACTTCGCCATTTTTACCGAGGGCAAGACCGTACACCCAGTCATTGGGCAAGCCACCATTGGTATTCTCCACGGTATAAGTCTCCCAGGCGTCCGGATTCGATAGTTCTCCATTTATTACCCGGTTGGCGCCGGACCAGGTGGCGATCCACAGGTCACCACCCGGCATTACCAGCACGTCGTAGACGAAAGCATCGGCGAGGCCTTCGGGGACATTGTATATTTCGAACTTATCTTTTGTTTCGTTATAGATCGCGAGACCGCCACCGTAGGTGCCGACCAGCATTTTGTCGTCGGTCCAGCGGCTGACGTGAAACACACCGTTGGCCAGTAAGCCGTTACGCACATCGAAAAGGCGATAGTCGTCATTCTCGGAGTTGTAACGGATAACCCCTCCCGAAGTGCCTACCCAGACGGTATCCTGCTCTGCGAAAATCGACTTCACGTTACGGTTACCGATGCGAAAATGAGTGAAATTCGGGTTTTGTACTGCGGTAGTGGATGGTGTTATGACTTTTCCGTTTAGCGCAGCCGCAGGTGTGTTCCATTCCTGGATCTGGGCTGGCATTTCACTCGTGTCCTGGACGTTATGGTTGGTGCCTGCCCAGTAGGCGGCTACTAATAAGCCCGCGATAAGAACCGTCGCGAGTGACAGTGATTTAATATTCATGCAGGACCTTCTTGTTTCATTCGATTAGTCGATATTCATTTCATTGAGGATTGAACCGGGGTTGATTTCATACCCAGGCGGGTAACCCCACCCAGCGTGCCGATCCAGACGTCGCCGTCAGCTTCAAGCGCTATCGCATAAACGTCATTGCTGGGCAACCCATGATGAACATTCCAGCTATTCCAGGTTTTGCCATCGTAACGTGACAGGCCCTTATTGGTGCCGAACCAGTAGCTGCCGTCGGCGCCCTGCGCAATCGAATACACAATGTTTCCGGCGAGCCCGTCTTTTTCCATAAGATTGGACCAGGCGCCATTGCGATAGCGCGTAACGCCTCCACCCCAGGTGCCTGCCCAGATGGTGTCCTCGTGATCGGCGAGGATGCTGAATATATATCCGGGGTTATAAGTCGCCTTACCATTGTTCAGAATCCCGAGATCGTGCCGGGACCGGGTGCCGAGGCCGGTGTTGCGACTGAAAGGTAACGCGTCAGCATTTTCTCCGCCGAGGCCATCTTGGTGGCCCCAGGAAGTCCAGTTGTCACCGTCAAAACGACTGACACCGCCCTCGGTGCCGAACCAGACGACGCCCTGGCTATCGACGCTGATTCCATAAACCCACTCGTTGATCAACTCCTTGACATAGGTTTTGAACTCATCGGTTTCGCGATTCAGGTAATTGGCACCCGCCCAGGTTCCGATCCACAGTCCCCCGTCGTGATCATTGGCAAAGGCATAGATCCAGTAGTCTGCAAGCCCATGCATCGGGAAATAGGTTTTCCAGTCGCCATCCTTATAACGTGACATGCCGCCGGCATTGGTGCCGAACCATTTGTTTCCATCCCGGTCGATGCCGATACCGAACACGTATTCGTTCGCGAGGCCATGGTCGCGGGTGAAGGTATTCACTAGCGCGTGGCCGCCCAGGTCGATTTCGTTGACCCCGAGAGAGGTGCCGACCCAGAGGCGATTGGCTTCGGCCTCAATCGCAAGCGAGCGCACATAAACCGAGGGACCGACGTTGAATACATCCAGGACTTGCGGTAATGCAGTCGATGCTGTCGATTGTGACTGGCTGGTCCTTGGCTCAGTCGATGGTGCTGTTGAAGGTCCTTCACTGGTGGATTCTTCCGTACAGGCGGCGATCACGGTCAGTAACAGGCACAGCAATCCCGCACGTCGAAAATCCATCAGAATAACGTCCTGATATAGGCGACGACGTCCAGGATTTGCTGTTGGTTCAGAATTCCGCGATAAGCCGGGCAAGCGTTCTTGCCTTTTTCGATCCTTTCGAGCAAGGCATGGTCCGATTGCATTAATCCCTGCCCGCGTTTGAAATCGGCCGCTCCAGCCATGCTTGCAGTGCCATTGTTACCATGGCACATGGCGCAATGCTGTTTATAAATATCGCGCCCCTTGTTGACGTCCGATGCCTGCGCAACGTTTGCCGCCAGCAGTATAAATATCAGCGATGCTGAATACAGGTATTTAAATTTCATTGCGGCTGCTTATTCCGGTTGATTGATTTTTTCATTCCACGTCGCCGCTTGTTGCGGATCAACCGGCAACCCCAGCTGGCCTTGCGTGTACGCTTTTTTGAGGCGGTGCATCGAAATCTTGTCGCCTTGCCGGGCTGCCTTCAGGTACCACTCGGCGGCACTGTGCGGTGCAGGCTCGAAACCCAGCCGCCCGTGTTCCAGCGCGTTAGCATAAACCCGCATTGCCTGAATATACTCGAGTTGTGCCGCTTGCCTGATCAATTGACCCGCTTTGCGGGGATCCTTTTCCGATCCTTCACCCTTGGCGTACATGCTTCCCAGCCCGAACAGACCGGCCGCGTCGTTGCTGTCGGCTGCCTGCTGATACCAGTGGAATGCTTCCGCGTCCCTTTCGGCGGCGTCCAGGATATAAGCAAGGGTAGTCTGCGCGGGGGAATAACCCTGCGCCGCTGATTTTTCCAGCAACAGCATGCCTTCTATCAGATTACCCTTGCGATATTCTGAAATGCCTAGATCACCGTCGGACCTGGCATCAGCTTGTAGCGTTGGAGATAGCGTTAAAAGGAGTACCAGCAAACAGATAACAGCGCTGAAATTTTTTTTAAATACGGTTTTTAGCATTGCTTAGGGCTCAATCGGTGTATCGAGTTTTCGATAAAGGCTCGAAACTCCGATACCTAATCGATCAGCTGCTATCTTGCGATCGCCCTTGGCTGCGTCAATCGCTGCCTTGATTATGGCCTGCTCATAGTTACGCAATTGACGCTTGAGGCTGTCCTCGCAGCCGGTCGATTCCTCACCGGCCACGTATTCGGATGCCCTGATATTATGCGGTAAATCTGAAACATCGATGGTTCCATTTTCTGACAGGATCAATGATCTCGCCACGACATTCTGTAACTCGCGCACGTTGCCGGGCCAGTTATAGGCCAGCAGGCTCTGCATCGCGGCAGGTCGGATTTCGACCGGCTCGGGCAGCCCCATTTTCTGACTTTCCTTATGGATGAAAGTTTTGATCAGATCGGGCAGATCTTCCTTTCTTTGTTGCAGCGAGGGCAGCGGAATCTGAAACACATTGAGACGGAAATATAAGTCTTCGCGGAAACTGCCTTCTTGTACCATCCGTTCCAAATCCTGGTTGGTCGCTGCAATGATACGTACATCGATTTTCCTGGGCTGTTCGCTGCCTATTGCGCGCACGTTCTGAGCCTCGATCACATGCAATAGCTTGACCTGCAGGTTGAGCGGTAATTCACCGATCTCATCGAGAAAAATCGTGCCCTGATCGGCTTCGACAAAAAAACCGCGCTTTGCCTTGCTGGCCCCGGTAAAAGCGCCTTTGGTGTGACCGAAAAACTCGCTTTCAAGCAGGTTTTCTGGAATCGCACCACAGTTGACAGGAATGAATGGATGATCATTCCTCAGGCTGTTCTGATGGATTAACTCTGCAATAACACTCTTGCCGGATCCACTCGGTCCGGTTATCAAAATGGTGCTGGTGGTCTGTGCGACCTTGAGTACCAGGTGCTCGACGGTTTTCATCACGGGTGAATTCATCACCCAGGTTTCACTACTCTGGTTTTTAATCAACTCGCGCAGAACCTTGTTTTCAGATTTGAGATTGATAACGTCGGCGAGCCGATCAAGACGGTTGAGAAAATCTTCGTTACGCAACGGTTTTATCATGTAGTCGTAGGCGCCAGCGCGCATCGCGTCGATGGCGTTATTGACCGAGGCATAGGCGGTCATCATCAGGAACAGGGTATCGATGCCCTGTTTGCGCGCCTTTTCAACGACTTCGATTCCGCTGATATCGGGCATGCGAATGTCGCACAGTGCGACATCGATGTCACCTTTCGCGAGCCGCACTAACGCTTCTTCGCCATTGGCGGCAATCGTAACCGAATGACCAGAGTCGGTGGCGACTTTCGACAGTATCTGTCGTATTGCAGGTTCGTCATCGATGATTAAAAGTTGTAGTGAAGGCATATTTGTTACCCATATAACCTGTTGAGTAGTGTTTTTGCACTGGTTTTATCGCCGACTTCAAACAATTGCTCCCTGATATTTTGATCCGAGGGAATAACCTCGCTGATGCGTCTGGTGATGATTCCCTGTGGCGAAACGATAAACGTCTCTGGATAAGATGTAATCCCAAGCAGTTCTGCAGCGAGTCGAAAGTTGTCGTCCTGAAAATTACGAAAGCGAATCTTATATTGCAGCATAAACTCCCGGATCAGGTTGCTGTCCTCGTCAACCGAGACCCCAACCACCGCAAAACGGTCCGCATCGAGGGAGTCGCTCAATTTCTGCAAGACCGGCATTTCGCTGCGGCAGGGAGCGCACCAGGTCGCCCAAAAATTGATTAACAAGGTCTTGCCTTTAATATCGATTTCGGCCCCGCTGATACTGGTTAATTGATCGAGCGCTGACAGCGGAAAAATTTCCCCTGCCACGGGAAATTGTTTAGCAGCATCGTTACAGCCCGCTAATCCTTGCACCAGCAAACCGATGCATAGCATTTTCGCAAACTGACCGCTCCCCTGCGGGTGAAGATTGAATGCATATTTATTCATGACTCGTAATTAGTTAGCAATTCGGGTGCCATCCTCAGGCGGAGCGATTAACAAATCGAACTTTGCCTAAAAAACCGGTAAAAATAATCGTTTATCAGAATTGAACGCAGTAGGGCGATGTCAAAAGTTCGTGATTTTATCGTTGTAAACTGAAAATATATCTCAAAAATGAGAACTGAAATGCGCATTATCTCAAAAATGAGAATTTATTTCTCTCCTAATCGATGAAAAGCTTCGTCGATATAACTGATTATCCGCTGAATCTCGGCGTCACTGAGTACGTTTTTCCAGGCTGGCATAGAGGTATTCTGGACGCCGTTGCGAATCCGTTGCAATAACAAATCCCGCGTCATGGACATCATGAAGCCTGCATCGGTCAGATTGCGTGGCTTGGGCTCGAGAAAACTACCGATCCAGTTTTCGCCGGTGCCATCCGCGGCGTGACAAAACGCGCAATTTATTTGCCATAGCCTTTTACCCTCGCTGGCTTGAGGGGATAGACTATCCAGCAGCGGATCATTATCGTGTTTGACATAAATACTGGCTGATGACACGGCATCGACGTCAGTATGTGAGTAATTGTTGCGTGGGTAGGAAACTGATTGCTTGCTCCAGATTTCACCTTCGTCGTTGACCACGGCGCGATCATGGCAGGTAATACAACTGGTCAAATAGAGTTGTTTGCCGCGCGTTTGCGCCGGGTTTAGTTGCTGCCAGGGCGAATCCAGTGGAATCGCCCCGGTCGCAAATGGAAAGGCGTCCTGGTAGCGGTCGTGATCCGGCCATCCATTTTCAACGGTGTGGTAGCGGGTATTCGGACGTTGCTCGAGCATAAATTCGGTACGCACAAATTCGACCACGGCAGTAATCTCCTGATCTGCCAGCACCCTGGAAAAACCATGCATTGCAGTCCCCGGCTTGCCTGCCTTAACGATCTCGATCATGGTTTGAAGCGGCAGAGATTCTGGATCGGTGCGGGTGAAGTCGCGTGGAGCGGGATTTAGATAGGTGCTGGTGAGCGTTTGCGCGTTACCGGAATAACCATGGCAGAAATAGCAGCGGTAGTTGTATAGCGCACGCCCCTGTTCGTGAAGGTTCTCGTCGATGAAGTTGGAGTCGGCGCTGGCGGCAGGCAGTGTGAAAAAAACCAGTAGCAGCAGTAAAACCCGATAAAACAAACACATGTTTAGGTCGTTATGGCTGGATAAATGCGGTAAACACGAACTCGCCGACGTCCGCTATCTGTTGCGTATTGAAGACCTTCTCCCAGGCGGGCATTTCGGTGCGCAGCTTACCTTTGCTGATGATGCGCTGCAGAGCCGGTCGGTTAAGCGAGGCGCGCGACGCGGCATGCAAAAAATTACGCGGCTTGGGATTGATGAAATAAGCCCTGGGTCCGCGTCCATCACCCTCCTCTCCATGACAGGTGGCGCAATTATTGATATACAGGTCTTTTCCACGGACGGCATTGCCCTGTAATCCATTCGCCAGTGGTTGGCTCATATAAACCGTCAGTTCAGTGTCGGGGTCGGCATGAGTGTGTGCATGCCCAGCGCTGTGTTCGTGATCGGATTTTGCGCTCGCGGCCTTTTTGCCATTTTCCGCCTGGTTGCCAAATCCCGGCATAAAAGCGTCGATGACATAATCGACCACGGTTTCGATTTGTTTGTCCGTCAGGCGTTTCTTCCACCCGGTCATCGCGGTTTCGGGGCGGCCGTAACTGACCGATTGAATTAAACGATCCCGCGTCATCGAAGACTGAAACTGCTGGTTGGTAAAGTCGGCTGGTTTGGGTGACAGGCCGGCACTTGCCCACTGCGCTCCTTTGCCGCTGTCTCCATGGCAAACCGAGCAGTATGCGGCGTAAATCTTGCTACCCTCGGTGGCAGTATCGGTCGTGCTGGGGAGCATATATCTGGTTCTGATCAGGTCGGCCAGCGCGTCTATCTGGTCATGGTTGAGTCGCGATTTCCAGCCAGTCATTGCGGTGCCCGGCACGCCATCTCGAATCGCTCGGATGATTCGCGGCCGGGTTAGCTCCACCGCTGAGGTAGGGCTGGTGAAGTCCCGCGGGGGCGGGACCAGGCCCAGCTTTGCGTGGCTTTCGCCATCCCCTTTGTCGCCGTGGCAGACCGAGCAATAATCGCTATAAAGCACCTGTGCATCGATGGCCTGGGCATGTGCCGCGCTAGCGCTTAGCAACAAGCCCGGCAGAATCCAACACAGCATCGTTTTCATCAGCAATCGCCCCGGATTATTTACAGAAATCAAATGTCAGCAAAACTCAAGTATTACTCACAGCTAATACTCACAGCAACTTTAGTGCCATAAACCGTTCACCTGCGTCTGGACCGGGTTGGCATAGCTCTTGCTCGTGTTTTAGTTCGAATTCATTTGTGTGGTCAATCACCATGTTCAGGTTTATCCCAACACCCTTGCTATTGCTCGTCGGATTTCTCTTGTTATCGGCTTGCGCGGCGACACCACCAGGGGAAGAAATGGAGCTGCCGGTATTTCCACCACCGCCGAATGAGCCCCGTTTTCTATTCGAGCGCAGTCTGTTTACTAGTGCCGATGTCGAGATCGAATCCGATGAATCGGTATTTGAGCGCCTGATTACAGGCGCCAGGCGGACCGGGACCGGGATGGGGAAGCCATTTGGTGTAACCGTGCATCAAGGCCGCGTTTTTGTCAGCGATACCTTGAAACGCCTGGTCCTTGCATTCGATATTCGTGAGGGCCGGTTCTTCGAGATTGGCACCGACGGTCCAGGCGAATTGGTAAAGCCGATGGGACTGGATGTCGACCTGAATGGCAATCTTTACGTTTGCGATGCCTCGTTAAAGCAGGTGCTGGTATACGATCGAGACGGCATTTTTAAACGCCGTCTCGGCGAGCCCGAAATGTTCGACCGCCCAGCGGGTTTGACCATCAATCCCAATGGCAATCGCCTGTTTGTCGTCGACACCGGCGGGGTAACCAGCGAACGGCACCGTGTGCTGGTGTTTGATGCCTGGAGCGGTAGCCTGTTACATACCATCTCCAAACGCGGCCAGGCCGAAGGTGAACTGAATTTGCCGCGCGACGCAACCATCGGTGAAAATGGCAACCTCTACGTCGTCGACGGTGGTAATTTTCGGGTGCAGGAATTCACGCCGGAAGGAGAGTTTGTCAGAAGCATTGGTGAAATAGGGCGTCAGCCTGGACAGTTTTCGCGGCCCAAGGGGATCGGTATCGATAAGCAGGGCAATATTTACGTCGTCGATACCGCATTCGGTAATTTTCAAATATTCAACGCTGAGGGGCAGTTGTTGTTACCGGTGGGCACGCGCAACTCCACCCCCGGCCCAGCCAGGTTTATGCTACCGGCAGGATTGGCGGTCGACGAGGATGGCAGGGTCTACATGGTCGACCAATACTTCAGGAAGGTAGACGTATTCAGGCCGGCTGGACTATCCGCAGAACAAGGATGGTTGGTACACGATCCAAGCCTGAAACCCTGAGCGCATGTTAATTCCGCGCGCGTCCTAAAAATTTATTTCCTCATAAATGAGAAACCAACCTCGGGCGCGCCCCTTGATTGATACGGTACCAGCCAGGTCCGGTAAGGCTTTTTCTGGAATGGCGCGAAAATTGCGAGCCTTATACCTATTGCCAATACTAACTTAAATTAGGACACACATCATGCATTCAACCAAAGCCATCATACACTCGAGCTCTGCTGTTTTGCTAATCACCACCTTGTTGTTGTCAGCAGGTTGCACGGATTCGGCACCACAGAGTCAAGCGCAATCCAGTCCCGATAACGATGCTGCGATTATGGCTGCAATAAAAGCAGCCAATTCGCCGAGCAAACCGAAACAAAATCAGGGCGTGGTTAAAGCGGTCAAGATAGGCGGCGGTTATACCTACGCCAAGGTGGATATCAGCGGAGAAGACTTCTGGCTGGCAACCGCAATGACCACATTGCAGCCGGGTCAAGAAATAGCCTGGAAAGATTACGCGATGATGACCAACTTCAAGAGCAAGGCACTCGATCAGGAGTTTGATCAGATTATGTTTGTAGACCGCTTGATCGACGCGGCAGAGACAGTGCAGCACCGTGGAATCGTGGCAGAGTCGATGAACGGGGCCGGTTACAGTTATATCAGGGTTGAGGAGAACGGCAACAGTAAATGGCTGGCGGCGCCCAAGACTTCGCTCAAGGTCGGCCAGTCCATACAGTGGAAAGGCGGGGCACCGATGCGTAATTTCACCAGCCGGTCATTAAATCGAGTTTTCGACGAAATAATCTTTGTCGGTGCGGTGCATGCGTCCTGACACGGTCGTCGACTCTTGCCGCCTAGTTCGCTGCGGTTCTATGAATCGAGAAAAGCGCAAATTGGATTTCCCAGGATTGGGAAATATTCCCGGAGTATTTATGTGGTATTCATCTGCGGTAGTCATTAATCGTGAGAGTACCGGTTTCCACTTATCAAGTAAGTCATTGATTTCAATTACATTAATTTCGAAATTAAGGCGAAGATTTGAAATTTCGCAATCTTGGCATGATTGGTGCAGTTCCTTAAAGTGACTTTAGAAAGCATAAATTAGCAAAGGGGATCAAGCCATGAATAATTTAAAATCACAAATAAAGGACTTAAGCGCCGGTGTGATCACATTGATACTTGCGATGACCATTGTGACCTTCGGCGTACTAAGCTGGACCAATGCAGTGGCGGATATCATCAATACTCCGCATAACCTGAGTTCTACTAATACTTCCGGGCCAAACCAAAATGCGAATACCGCGTCGGTTTGCGTGTTTTGTCATACCCCGCACGGTGGGGATACCAGCGCGTCAGTACCATTGTGGAACAAGAGTCTGACTGGCCTGGGACCATTTCAAACCTATGACACCTTAGGCACTTCGAGTAATGATGGCCAGATTGCCCCGGTGGGTTCGGTGTCAATCGCCTGTCTGTCCTGCCATGACGGAGTCCAGGCAATGGATAGCATGATCAATGAACCGGGATCTGGTTTCGACTCAGCTTTTGTTCCTGGTGTCTGGACCACAGGTGCCGGAGTTATGACTGGAGACGCCGTAATCGGTAACGATCTTCGAGATGACCACCCGATAGGTGTTCAGTATGGCGGTGGCGGAATTGACGACGGTGCGCTCGTAGGCCCGACCAACGACGCTGACTTTATTGTACCTGAAAGTGCCGTTATAAACAGTAGCACGGTCTGGTGGGTTGATACTGAAGCCGTACCTAATACTACTCGTCAAAAGACCGATATGCAGCTTTACACCCGTAACGATCTTGGAGCAGTCGAGCCATTCGTAGAATGCGCAAGCTGCCATGACCCGCACGTCGAAGATGTGGCCGGCAGCAACCCGACCTTCCTGCGGGTCGCTAACACTGGCAGTGCGGTGTGCCTGGCCTGCCATATCAAGTAAGGGCGGTTTAAAGGCGAGTAAGCCACCAGTCCTTCAGCGTCGGCAATGTTGATCATGGCCGGCGCTGAAGGCGTTTTAGGTACAGGATTTAAATACTGTAAACGGAGCTCGCATAGCAAGAGAGGTATGTCATGCATAAACTGATACTGGGCATCGGCCTGAGCGCACTACTGTTGACGCTCAATGTGAATGCACAAGGCAAGGATCCGACGGCAAAACAAAACACGAATTTTGCTCAAATTAATGATTTAACCCTCAGTTCAAGCGAGTTTCAGGCGATATTCGAAGCGGCAGTCAGGCAAAAGTATTATCACGGCCAGGTCCCCGCCGCCGAGCTTGCAGAATTCAGACAACAGGTCGCGGACGATATCATTACTCAGGTACTAGTACACAGCGAGGCACTAAGGCAAGGTTTGCAGCCGGACCGAGAAAAGATCAACGAAGATATCGATGCCTTTATCCTGAAAAATGCTGCTAACCCCGAGTTGCAAACACAACGCGACGTGGTGGTGCCGCGATTGATCGAAACCCTGGAGCGACGGGACTTGCTCGCAAAGATGGAGACAAAAATAAAGGATTTACCCACACCGGAGGTTGCCGAGGTCAGGCAATACTACCTCGATCACTCGGATAAATTTACCGAACCCGGGCGCCTGCGGGTGTCGGTCATTCTTCTCAAAGTGCCGCCCTTCGTCCCGGAAAACACATGGATCGAGGCTGAAACCATGGCTGCAGAGTTTAAGCATCGAATCGAGGCGGGAGAGGATTTTGCCGCACTCGCCAAAGAATTTTCTGACCACCCCAGCGCTATGAATGGTGGTGATCTCGGCTACCTGCACCAGGGCGTGCTTGAACTAAAGGTGCAGGAAAAGCTCGAACCCCTGGCGATCGGTGAACTTAGCGCACCTGTTCGGGTCCTCGAAGGCGTTACGCTTTTCCGCATGGATGGTGTTCAGCCACCAGAACTTAAAACATTCGATGACGTTAAAAACAGGGCCGCAGGCCTCTTATACCAGGAAATTCAGGACAATACCTGGGAAAGGTATGTCGAAAATTTGAGGTCGTCGGCAAATGTTTACGTCTATGAGTAATTAGTCTTCTACGCGTATCATGAAATATTGTGTGGATCATACTAAGAAGAATAACCCTCGGTCTATTTCTAATCTTGGTTATGGCTAGAGTGTCCAGTGCGCTGGCGATTGAATATAGCGGGCCCGTACGCATCTGGGGGGAGCTGAGCAGTACTTATCGGGTTCGAGAGAGCGGGGATAGTGGTAGCAGGAATTCGAACTTGCTAAACACCGGAACTATCAGCGCCAGTAGTTATGTCTGGCGACCCTGGTTCGCGCTGGTGAATGGCAGCCTTAGTTTATCGGTTGATGAAACTGACCTAGAAGATCAGCCCACGTCGACAAATGAGTTTACCACCGGAGATGCTCAGTTCAATTTGTTTCCGACCAGCCGCTTTCCGTTTCGAGCCTATATCATCGAAAGTCGCAACCAGCGTGACAACGAGGCATTTGAAAGCGAAATAGAGACCACCGAATATGGTGTTAGTCAGCGCTACCGTAGCGTGGACGGAAGGCATAATTATCGTGCCGAATACGATAACAGGGAACAAGATGATAGCAGTCAGAATAAATTCGTCTCCGAAAGCCTGTTGCTTAGCGGCGATAATCGGCTTGGGGAACATGATCTCGAGACCGACATAAAACTGGATACCGTGGATAACACGACTACGAATGAGCAGGCCGAAGGCCATGCGATTACCCTGGATCACAGCTATGGTGATTCGAATAGTTTTTCGTTAGATAATCTGGTATCGACCTCCACTACCGAGAAAGACTTGTTTGATTCGAGTAGCGAGGATGAGATTTCGCAGCTATTCAGTTTTCTCACCTGGCACCCACAAAACCGGAAGGATCTAAGGTTGAACGGTAGCCTCCGGTTATCCGAGGCCAGACTGAGCCGGCAACCAGTCGGCGCCGCCTTGAATGAAGTGATCGAAGACGAAACGACTGTTGCCAATATAAACCAGGGATTACTCTACGAATACTCCAATAACCTTCTGTTTAGCCAGTCGATCAATGTGAACTCCGTCGAAAACGATGGCGAGGTCCAGACCATTGCGAGTGAATCACTGTCAGCGAGGTACTTGTCAGATAGATCTATCACCGCTTTGGGCGATTACGGATGGACTGCCGCAACGACATTCAACAATCTACATGGTGACATCGAGTCAGAGCAATCACTGGATAATCAATTCAGCCATTCGTTGCTCAACAATTATTCGGTTCTGGGAGGCTATCAATTGAAGACCGATCTAATCCAGTCGTTAAACTATGAGTACGAGTCTGAACAGGCGGATGAAAAGAGTATCGATCATTCCTATTCGGTTACCTGGTCTAAGTCAGCGATCGCAAATCAAAGCCTGATTCGTTTTTTTATCAGTGATTCGCGCTCGCTGAATCGGGATGACGACTTTTTTCAACTGGTCAATTTACAATACACGGGATCGAACCGCATTAGTCGCTATTCGCAATTGAGCGGCAATATCACCCTGCAGCATACGAGGGAAAAGTTTGAAGGCCGGCAGAGTGAGCAGACGGTCAGCAATGGCCAACTCGAATTTCGCAAAGACCGGGTTTTCCAGATATCCGGTATGTTTTTTCTGTCCGACCTGCAAATGAGCAAGCACGAGACTGATACCGATCGACTTATCCGGGATCCCGACTCGGATACGGTGATTTCCTGGGAAAACTCGTTGCGCTACAGGATTGGACGTCTCGAAACCGAACTCGATATCGATTTTGTCAAGGTTGGCGACAAGTATGATCGATTGTTCAGATTTCAGTTAACAAGATCGTTTGGCGATCTGTGAAATAGGGGAATCCCGTATGTTTAATACAGGCAAGTGCGTTTTCATAGCCTTTTACCTTGCTATGCTATCGACGCCAACGATGGTTGCTGCCGAGTATGGTGATGTGCTGATCAACAATTACTCCGATGCGGCCGGGATGCGTCCGGTTGTTTTTCCGCACTGGTTTCATCGCATTCGTTTCAGATGCAAGGTTTGTCATGCGGACCTTGGATTCAAGATGGAAGCCGGGGGAAACCAGATCAATATGCTCAAAATTATCGATGGCGAGTACTGCGGTGCCTGT
Source organism: uncultured Gammaproteobacteria bacterium (assembly GCA_964196225.1). Classification (GTDB taxonomy): domain Bacteria; phylum Pseudomonadota; class Gammaproteobacteria. The sequence continues at coordinate 23,736 of CAXMSP010000060.1, forward strand.
CATAATGGTGAGGTGGCCTGGGCAGTCGAGAACTGCGATATCTGTCATACCGGGAAACCGGGACAGCCGACCCAGGTGCATCAGAGCACAGCCTCCAAGTTGACCACGACCACAAAAAGAAAGCAGGCAGGGAGCGTGGAATGAAAAAGCGATGGCCAATGACGGTTAATACGATCCGATACTTGTATCGCGTTATCGGTTATACGCTTTTTTTGGCAGCCGCGAATGCCGGCCTTCAGGCAGCTGAAAGCATCCGTAATGGGAAACAGGTCTACGACACTGCTTGCGGTGCCTGCCACACGGCCGGCGTCTTGCAGGCGCCGCGACTGGGTAACCAGGAGGACTGGGTCGCGCGTGAAAAGCAGGGTTTCGAAGTACTGTTATCACATGCCATAAAAGGGTTTAAAAATATGCCCGCCAAGGGTGGTAATCCGACAATCAAGGATAAGGAAATTGAAAATGCGATCAACTATATGTTAGTCGCTTCCGGTTTTGATCAATATGCACAAAAGCCGGTAAAAAAGGAGGCTGCCAAAGAAGCGCAACAGCCGGTTGCAGCCGAAAAGAAAGAGCCGGTTAAAAAAACGCAAACCAGCAGCGTTAACCAGTTTAACCGACTGATGCAACCTTCCTCCGAGTGGAATCCAGCCCCCGCCAAGGATGGTATCCACGATCCTGAGAGCCCCGGCACCCTGTTGCTGCAGGAACCGAAGGTCGCGTTTGATTCATTGAGTAAGTCGAAATCCGGAAACCGGGTCGACTGGGTAAAAGCTTTACAGGGCGATGAAATTGCGCCCCGCTATGATCGGCTAAGCGATGACGCCAGGCCCGTGATCATGGATTTGAATATCGTGCGGGAAGTCAAGGGATCGATGCCGGATGTCGTCTATCCGCACAAGCAGCATACCGAGTGGCTTGATTGTTCAAATTGTCATCCTGCCATTTTTATTCCGCAAAAAGGCGCCAATCAGATATCGATGGCGTCGATTTTACTGGGCCAGACATGTGGTGTGTGTCATGGCAAGGTTGCGTTCCCGGTTTCCGAATGCCGGAAGTGTCATTCAAAACAAAAACCAGTAGCAACCGGGTCGAGTCACCAGGCAAGCAATTAAAATGAGATCGAGACGATGCAGGTACCTACTTTTATATTAATCTTGATTTTTAGTCTGAATGTGGCCATGGCGCAGGATAATTCGGGTGCAGAGCTGGGGAGTGTAAAAGGTGTCAGTGAAAAGATCGCGCAGAAAATAAAGATGCTCAGTCTCATACTGCACAGTCCCGATATGTTGCAACGTATGGAAGCAAGCGATGACAGTGTCGCCAGGGAATTACTTGCAAGGGCAGCGGAAAACTTTCTCAAAGGAGAGGAGTACTTTGACAGGGGAAAGTACCTGGAAGCCGAGGCGGTTCTCGACTATGTGCTCAGGGACTTGAGTGCCAGTGCGCAGCTGCTCAGTGTGCCTCAGCATAAAAGGGACCAGTATCACAAATTTATGGAGCAGCTCGATGCATTCGCATTGCCTGAATGGAGTGAATTAAACGAGCAGGAAAACGATTTGTTACAAAATAAGCTGCAACGTATCAGCGAACTGCGCAACCGGGCGAGCAGGCAAGCCGATGCGGAGTTATATGACAAAGCGATCGCCTTGCTCGAAGAAGCCTACAGTTTGAAGGTGTCACTAATCGATACCTTAAAGCATGAAACCACGATTGTTTACGATTTGAATTTCAACACCATCCGGGACGAATGCCAGTACATGATCAATCGTACCTACCACTATCTGGAGCTGGTTCAAATAGCCCTGTCAAAAAGCGACATCGATGAACAGACCCGTAAACTGACGGACAAATACGTCTATGGTTCGATGCTGAATCTCGAGATTGCGGAAGACTTCGAATTGCAAGGTCAGTTCTCTGAGGCGATTCCGGTACTCGACAAAACCATTAACCAGCTATCCGCGGTGCTTAAAATCCTGGGGATCGAGATTTGATATAAGGCTCATGATTAAATTATTTTACAAATCGTTTCTAATCATGTTGCTCTCCACGCCGCTTGGCAACCTTGAGGCGCAGACGACCGCTGCCGACCGCTTAGCGAATATAGAAAAACTGTTAAATCAGTCGTCCGGTGCAAAGCAGGTGATTAACAGTGGTAACAGTGAAGCCCAATTGAAGCGCCGAGAGGCGCTTGATGCCTATCGGCAAGCGCAGCAAAAAATTGCGTCGGGCAATGAACAGGCTGGTACGGATTTGTTAAATCAGTCTACCCGGTTAATGTTTGAAGCCATAAAACTGTCGACGCCAACATCGTTGGGAGAAGGTAAGAATATTGACAACTACGGGCAGCGTAGGGAATCGGTAATTGCATTGCAGGACGCCTTTAATCGAATTTCTGATGAAAATCATGAAACTGAAACGAGGGGCAGAGTCAATGATCGGCTGGCAACCTTGGTAAACCAGGCTGACAGCTTACTACAGCAGGGCAAAAATACCGAAGCCAGGATCGAGATAGACAAGGCCTATCATTTATTGAAGGTAAGCATCGAGTCGATCAGGTCCGGCCAGACGCTAGTGCGGTCTTTGCAGTTTGACAGTAAGGAAGAGGAGTATCTTTATGAAATTGATCGTAATGATACGCATTCGATGCTGATCAGCCTGTTGGTTGACGAGAAACAGAAATCGAATAGCATGAAACAGAAGATCGTCGACTACGTCGCCGAGGCCAGGGTGTTGCGACAGCAGGCGGAGGCTTTTGCCAGTAAAAACGCACATGAGCAAGCCATCGAGTTGCTCGAACAGTCAACCAGGCAGTTGGTACGCGCGATTCGTAGCGCCGGGATTTATATTCCTGGATAGCCATATCGACGGTCATGAAATTTAAACATTTTCTTTATATTCTTCCACTCAGCCTGTCTTTTGCCCTGTTGGGGGCAGAGCCGAGCTGGAAAGCCCTGGTTGAAGACGGATTACATGATCCGACGAGCCCGGCGATCGGAGTTTTGCAGGAACCAGCGACCGCACTCTCGTTGCTGCCGCCAGATACCACCGGAAACAAGGTCTCCTGGATTAGAGCCTTACGCGAGCATTATATCGAACCGCGCACCAATATCTTCCCGGAAACAAAAATCGAGGTGCTTGATATGGATATCATCATGGATAAAACTGGTGAATTGTCGTTGGTCATGTTTCCGCATAAACCCCATACCGAATGGCTGGACTGCAATAATTGCCACGACAAGATTTTTATCGAAAAAGTCGATGCCAATCCGATCAATATGTTTGCTATCCTGTCCGGCGAGTACTGTGGACAATGTCATGGCGCGGTGGCATTCCCGTTAACCGAGTGCAATCGTTGCCACAGCGTTGCCAGAAGTACCTTTACCGGAAAACCTGGAGTACAACCGAAACCAGCATCGAACTAATCGTTTAGTCTGAGGTCGCCCGCACCATGAGGATCATGCCAGTTAATGCCAATCTATCAAGCAGGATCAGCACGCGGATGGTCCTGATCCTGGTTCTGGCACTGGCAGCCATGATGCCGAATGTCAGCGCAGAATATGCCGACGTGGTTTTGAATCGGCTCTCCGAGGCAAACGATGTGCGCCCGGTTATCTTCCCGCACTGGTTCCACCGCATCCGCTTTCGTTGCAAGGTTTGTCATCAAGAGCTGGGATTTGAAATGCGTGCTGGTGCCAATGAGATTGATATGGGGAAAATCATCGACGGGCAGTATTGCGGGATGTGTCACAACGGTCAAATTGCCTGGTCGGTGGACGAATGCCACCTCTGCCATTCGGGTAAGCCTGGGCTGCAAACGGGTATTCGCGGTAGTAATCAGACCGGGGGGCCCGGACGGTGGTAAAGCGCATGCCGGTGCCATTAATCGCGGCTGTTTCATTGCGGAAGGAAGCCCTTTTTGTCCTCCTGGGCACTATGGTTTTGCTAACAATTACCGGATGCAGTACGGTTTCCAGCCGACATCCGTTTAAGATGCCCGGTATCGATGACATCAGCCAGGATAGCCAGGTCTGGCCACCCCAACCGGCGGTGCCGCGATACGTCTTTATTGGTCATCTTTATGGAGAGTCGAATAGCAAAGACCCGTCGAATCGGGGCGGCATGGCGCGATTTTTTGCAGCCATCGTCGGCCTTGACGCGAAACAAGCCTCGCTACTCAACCTGGTACGACCGCAGCAGGTAGTTACCGATAACAGCGGTAAAATTTACATCACCGATCCGGGGTTGCAGTCAATATTCGTATTCGATGAGACTCTGGGGGAATTCGCTGTCTGGAATGAACGCGGCCTGGATTTCCCGTTGCCGAGTCCCATCGGTGTCACACATGCGGAAAATTCGGTGTGGGTGACCGATTCCGAATTGGCGCTGGTCTATCAATTGAGTTTGAACGGTGAATTAATTAACAGCTTCGGGCATGAGATATTGAAACGCCCCACCGGAATAGCCTTTGATCCGGGTAGCCAAAGGTTTTTTATCAGCGATACCGGTGCAGGCGACGTCAAGTTGTTCAATACCCGGGGAGAATTGATCGAAATCTGGGGCGGTAGCGGCGGTGGGGAAGGCCAGTTTAATCACCCGACCTATCTTGCTTATCGCCAGGGCAGGCTTTATGTGGTTGACTCATTAAATGCTCGTATCCAGATATTCGATGACCAGGGCAGGTTTATGAAATCCGTCGGTCAGCGAGGATTGTATGTCGGCAACTTTTCCCGGCCCAAGGGGATCGCGCTCGACTCGGACGGTAATATCTATGTTTCTGAAAGTTACTATGATCACGTGCTGATTTACAATCGAAACGGTGAATTGTTAATGTCGATCGGCGGTTCGGGCCTGGCGCCCGGTCAGTTTTCGCAGCCGACCGGGTTATGGGTCGATGACAGGGACCGGGTCTACGTGTCGGATATGCTGAATAGCCGGGTTTCGATGTTCCAGTATCTCGGGAATAACTAAAATGGATGCTCGCATACGCCAACTGCACTTATACCGATGGGCTCTGACGAGTGTTTTGCTAGCATCACTGCTCCTGGCAAGTTTTTCGATCTATGCTGCACGCATCTCCGATACAGCCAGCACCCGGCACAATTTGTCGGTCAGCGGCTCGGGCAGCGTTAGCGCGGTTTCGGAAAGCCAGATTTGTGTATTTTGCCATACCCCCCATCATGCCGAGGTGCTACCCGCCGCGCCGCTATGGAATCGACAGGCTTCGGGTGCGGCCTACACGCCATACACCTCCAATACAATCGATGCCAACGATATCGCGGCAACGCCGGGTGGCAGTTCCAAGCTGTGTTTATCCTGCCACGACGGCACCATCGCGATCGGCCAGGTCAACGTCGTGAACACGCAGCACAACGTAACCATCGATATGTCGGGAACCGGCGCCGGCGGCGTTATGCCGTCGAACCAGGGTGATTCGACCGGTTTTACCCGCAAACTGGGCACCGACCTGAGTAATGATCATCCGATTTCCTTCACCTACGACAGTGCCTTGGCCAATGCCGACGGGGAGCTGCGTAATCCTGATTTCGAGGCTCATATCGCCAACCGGGCTCCGGGAATCAAACCTCAGGTTCCCTTGGAAAACGATCAGGTCCAATGCACCAGTTGCCACGATCCGCACATTCGTGATTCCGACATTACCAAGGATATCAAGTTTCTGCGCCTGCATCGTTTCCAGGAGGGTTTTGCATCAGGCGGAAACTTCGATGACGCCAACGATATTATCTGCCAGGCCTGTCACGACAAACTAGGCCTGACCTGGGCGCAATCCGCGCATGCCGACCCGTTGGTAGCAAATGAAACCTATACCACGTCAGCGGCCAACCTGCGTGAGTTTCCAGTCAATCTGCCGGTCTGGCAAGCGAGTTGTCTGAATTGCCATGATACCCACTCGGTGCAGGGGTCACGCCACTTGCTGCGCGAAGGCACCGACAGCTTTTTAAGCCCCAAGACCGGCGGTAATGCTGCGCTCGAAGAAACCTGCTACACCTGTCATTCCGCCGATGGGGGCGTCCTCAACGGCCAGGGTAATGCCTCGTTCGAGGTGCCGGATATCAAAACCGACTTCACGACCGGTTTGACCCGTATGCCGATCACCAACAGCGATCAGCAAACGGCGAGCGAAATACACGCTGCACTCGATTCCGACCTGATTGAGAATCAGGCAAACCTGAATCTGAGCAATCGCCATACTGAGTGCACCGATTGTCACAATCCACACCGAGTACTTAAAAATCGGCTATTCAATAATACCGGGGGTACTCAGGCGGGAACCCATAGCCATGCGGCCGGACATACTAATATTGCATCTGGCGTACTGCGTGGCACCTGGGGCGTGACACCCGTGTATGGGTCGAGTAATTTCGATCCAAATAATTTTCCGATCAGTTATATCGTCAAACTCGGCGATGGCGGCAACGGCGCCAGTACCTCGATCACCAGTGCGCACGTGACACGTGAGTACCAGATCTGCCTGAAGTGTCATTCCGACTACGCCTACGGCGCCAATCCGCCCACGCTCGGAGATACCGGCGGCAATACCCTATCGGGTACCAATGATGTGACCGAATACACCAACCAGGCAATTGAATTCCAGGCGCCGCTTTCCCACAAGGGGCAGGTAAGTACGCTCGACTCCGGTGCTGCGGCCTCTTATTCGACCAACAACCACCGCTCCTGGCATCCCGTAATTGATAATACGGGTCGTACGCTCGCGGTTCGCAATACCGACTCGGCCAATTTCCTGTCACCCTGGAATGGTATCGCCGATGTTGGCAACCAGACGATGTACTGCTCCGATTGTCATGGCTCAAATACCGCTAGCGGAACCTCGACACCATCGGGTGGTGAGGATGGCAATCCCTGGGGCCCACACGGATCGATCAATAATTTCATCCTCAAGGGTAACTGGAGTCAGAACACGGGTACCGGTAATACCAACGACTTGTGTTTCAAGTGCCACGATCATGATCTTTATGCGACCCGGGGTGATGGCAGTAGTGGATTCGGCGGTTCCACGGATCCCAATCTGCATTCTTTTCATGCCGATAAAATTGGAAATATGCGTTGTTCCTGGTGCCATGTGTCGGTACCGCATGGTTGGAAGAACAAAGGACTACTTGTTAATTTGAATGATGTAGGCCCGGAAGGTGGACAGGTGGCAGGAACCCAGGTCAGAAATAATACCACTGCGGGATACACCAATGGGCCTTACTACAATAATGCGCTGCTCAAGATAGTGAATTTTGCGACCAGTGGTAACTGGGAGGAAACCAATTGCGGTTCGGCGGGCGCACCGGGGAACGGTGAAATTGGACGTGACTGGATGCGAGACAGCAGTGAAAATTGCGAAAACCCTCCCTAGCTTCGCTCCGCCAATCGGCCTGGTCGATGCGTTTGCGTCCAACCGAACAACCCTGATGCTGCTGGTTGTTCTGGCGATTACGACCACGATTTATTATCAAATTTCGTTACCGCAACGAATATGGCTTATCGCGGTGCCCTCGTTGCTGCTGGTGTTAAATTTCCTGTTGGCGCTGGCGACGCGAGACATTCTGAAAAATAACTGGCCGCTAATGATTTTTCATTTTGCGCTGATCGCCCTGGTGTTGCTGGCGTTTGCGGGCAGGATGAGTTTCTTCAAAGGCACCGTGGAGCTCGCTGAAAGCGAAGAATTTGCAGGGCAGGTCGAAAACATCCAACAGGGCCCATTGCACCGCTATGGATTGTCCGGGGCAAGATTTACCAACCTTGGGTTCCAGATTCGTTATCACCAGGGCATCAAACGTGATAAGACGCTCAATCAAATATTGTTAAACATGCCCGATGGCCTGCAACAGCCACTCGAAATCGGCGACCATGTTCCGTTAGTGATTGGCCATTATCGCTTTTATACCTCGCATAATAAGGGTTACGCCCCGGTGTTTGAGTGGCAACCTTTCGCTTCTACCGAAAGCATCATAGGTAGTATTCACTTACCTGCATATCCGACTCACGAGTATCGACAGGCGCTGCAATGGAAAATCCCTGGAACTGAAACAGAGCTTTGGACCTTGTTAAAGATAGAAGAAAATGTGCTCCCCGAGGATCGTGAATTTGATTTCCGGGTACCGCAGCAGCACCAGCTTGTCGTGCGATATCGAGCCAATCGTTACGAGCTGCAGCCAGGCGATACACTTGAGTTACCAGGCGGCATACTCCGCTACCAAAAATTGACTACATGGATGGGCTATAAAGTAGATTACGACTGGACTCGTCCGTGGTTACTTGCGACTGTACTAATCGGACTGGCGGGACTGTTTATGCACTTCATCGTTAAATTTAACCGAGTGGCAAAGACACCAGGCTGACCCAGGCTCCGCGCGCTTCGCCAAATCAGAAATGCCTCCTTTCAGGGGGCTTTTTTAGGTACTGATAAGTTAATTGTTGTTCGGCGACAATTGCCGAATGAATAAATCTAAAATGTACAAACGGTATCGATTTCCAGCAAAAATGATCCAATATGCAATGTGGCTCTATCACCGATTCAATCTCAGTCATCGTGATATTGAAGATTTATTAGCTGGGCGCGGGATAAATGTCATATACGAGGTGAACCGATTGTGGTGCATTAGGTTTGGACCAAAATATGCGACCAGGTTGAAGCGGAGGCACCAGGGATATGGTGATACATTCTTCATTGACGAAGTATTCGTCAAGATTGATGGTATTCAACATTACCTATGGCGAGCAGTGGA
>CAXMSP010000061.1:0-15718 GCA_964196225.1 uncultured Gammaproteobacteria bacterium
GGCGCATGAACTGTTTGTGCCAGCGCGCAATCAGCGGTGCGCCATCGGCGATCCGCCGAGCACTGGCATAAGCTTCGTCGATCACCTGATCGTCCGCCACCACGCGCGTCACCAGCCCTTTCTGCATTGCCTCGCTGGCATAGAATACGCGTCCCTCGAGCAGGATCTCCATGGTTACGGCCTTGCCAACCAACTGGTACAGGCCCTGCATTTCGCGCAGGCCCACGCATAGCCCGAGGCGATTGATGGGGACACCGAAACGACTCGAGGCGCCGCAAATGCGCAGGTCGCACAGGCTCGCGATCTCGAGCCCACCGCCCACGCAAATGCCCTGGATCAGCGCAACGATGGGGTGACGGCACTCGTTTAGCGCTGCCAGCGCCTCATGGTGGACCTCGCCATACTCCTTCGCATCCTTACTGTTAGAGCGAGCATCTTTAAACTCCGAAATATCGTTACCCGGTGCAAACGATTTATCACCCGCGCCGCGCAGGACGATACAGCGCAGGCTGTCGTCGGCCGAGAGGGTGCGCATGGTTTCGCCTAGCTGTTGCCACATCGGCTTGATCAGGGCATTCAATTTTTGCGGGCGATTTAAAATGACGGTTGCGATATCTTGCTCACGTTCAAGCAGAATGTACTCTGCGCTCATGGTTTTGGATCTCCTTGTGGGTTTATCGATAGAAATATTCAACCAGTGCCATCGGAATAGCCGGTATGTAGGTGACCATGATCAGCATTGTGAACAAAACGGCGACGAAGTAGATATTGATCTTGCTGACCTCCCAGATATCGGCTTTGGCTACCGAGCAGGCGGTCACCAGCACACTCGCCACTGGGGGTGTCTGCTGGCCGATACCGAGGTTCAGGGTCACGATGATGCCGAAATGCACCGGGTCGATGCCAACCTGGTGGACCAGGGGCATGACGATAGGCACCACCAGGATGATTGCCGCGGCGGAGTGCAGAAACAGCCCGACGACCAGGAAAAACAGGTTGAGCAGGGCGAGCACGACGTACTTGTTCTGGGTGAATTCACCGATACCACGCGAAAGTTCCTGCGGCACCTGGGCCTCGGTGAGATACTCGCCGATCAACACCGATGACGCGACCAGCAGCATCACCACCGCGGTCTGCACGCTGCCGTCGATCATGGCCTGTTTCAAATGTGGCCAGTCCAGTTCCCGGTAGATCAGGCCGATGACTATGGCCGCGACGACCGCGAGTCCGGCGCCCTCGGTCGCGGTCACGAAACCGCCGAAAATACCGCCCAGAATGATCACCGGCAGGGTAAAGGCCAGCGCGGCATCCTTGAAGGTCGTCACCACCTGGCTGACTTTGAACACTTCCTCGACCGGATAGTTGTAGTGCACCGCAAAGCGGTGTGCGACGACCATCATCAGGAAGCCGCCGAGTACGCCCGGGACGATACCCGCGACAAACAGCTGCACCACCGAGCTTTGCGCCATCACCGCGTACAGGATCATCGGAATCGATGGCGGAATAATCACCGCCAGGGTTGCCGACGACGAGGTCACCGCCGCGGCAAACGGACCTGGATAACCCTTTTTCTTCATCGATGGAATCAGAATCGATCCGAGCGCGGCCACGTCCGCGACCGCCGAGCCGGAAATTTCGGCGAAAAACAGCGAGGTGCCAATATTGACCATCGCCAACCCGCCTTTGACGAACCCAAATATTGCCGACGCGAACGCAATCAGGCGCCTCGAGATCCCGGTAGAATTCATGATCGCACCAGCTAGGATAAACAGCGGAATAGCGATTAACGGGAAATTGGTTGCACCATCCATCATCACCAGTGCGACATTCGGCAATACGTCCGGCCCATGTGCGAATACCATTGCTCCACTCGCGACCACCGCCAGTGCAATCGCGATCGGCACATTGATCAACACCAACACCAGTAAACCGATGAACATGAACAACACGATCATCGCGGCTGCATCCCGTGCCTATTCATGACGAATGTACTCCGCCCGGCCGGTCGCTTCACGCCAGATTTGGGGCAAGTTCAGGATTTCCGCGATCACAAACAGGATGGCACCAATGGGTATCACCGACTGCGTGAACTGGGTGCCGATCCAGGGCAGGCTGATCAGGGTATCGCCTTCCAGGATCACCAGTACCACGTAACCGTACCAGGCCAGCATCAGGAAAAAGCCGATAATGACGATCTCTGCCAGGATCACCAGCGGCACACGATACAGCGGAGACACCGCGTTGATCAATCCCGGTACGCCGATGTGGGCGCGTTTTAGCGCTGCGAGCGAGGCACCGTAATAGGTTAACCACGCTAGCTGCACCGACGCGATTTCGTCATACCAGGAAAGCGATTCGCCGGCCCAACGGTAGATAACCCCCAGCACCACGACCGCGGCCAGGCTGATGATGAGGAAGACCGTGATGGCCTCTAACAGGCGTTCGAATACAGAACGCGCCGCGTCGAATCTATTCACTCAAGCGCCTTTGGAATCAGGATTTTTTACGGCCAAAATTTACCTGCCCCACGGGTGCGGGGCAGGTTATGGAACCCTAGTTCGCAAGTCCCAGGGCCTTGTCGATCAGCGCCTTGCCGTTAGGCACGCTGCTGCCGAATTCCTCGTAGATCGGAGCACTGGCCTTGATAAACGCATTTTTATCTGCATTGTTGACCTTGATCCCGCCCGCCTTAAGCTGGGCCAGTAAATCAACTTCCATTTTGGCCGCGGTTTTATAGACGTAGTCCTGGGTTTCCTTTGCTGTGGCCTCGAGAATTTCACGCACATCCGCGGGCAGTTTGCTCCAGTGCCCGGTGCTGACCGTCACATAGGCCGGGGTGTAGACGTGACCGGTCATCGAGAGATACTTTTGCACCTCCTGAAACTTGCCGCTGGCGATCTGCGCCAAAGGATTTTCCTGACCATCGAAGGTGCCAGTTTGCAGCGCGACGAAGACCTCGGAAAACGATAGCGGTGACGGGTTGGCACCGTAGGCCTTGAACATCTTCACCCGCCAAACCGACTTCGGGGTTCTCAGCTTCAGGTCCTGCAAGTCTTCGGGCTTGTTGATAGGGCGTTTGTTGTTGGTGATATTGCGGAATCCGTTCTCCCAGATCGCCAACACTTTGTAGCCTTTCTTATGCAGGATCGGCTCCAGGGTTGGCCACACGATTTCCTTTTCGATGCGCGCCATGTGTTCCCGGTCCTTGACCAGGTAGGGCATGTCGAACAGCCCGAATTCATCCGCCACCGAGGCCATCACCGAGGATGGCAGCGCGAAATTAATGGTGCCGAGCTTGAGTTTTTTCAATAATTCCTTGTCCTTGCCCAGTTGACTCGAGCCGAAGACTACGACTTTCGCTTTGTCACCGAGTTTGGCATTGGCACGCATGGCGAATTCATTGGCGGAGGCCTCGAATAGCGATCCGGGTTTGCCGACGTGACCGAATTTGAGTTCTAGTGGAGCAGCGAATACCGATGTCGTGGTTAATACGCTCAGGATCACTGCGGGAATGATAATTCTTAGCATTTTCATGGTTGTGTTCCTCTCTTTGGTGTCATTATTTGGATTTGTTTTATTGCATATAATTTCTACTACCTTACGGGTCTATCTAGCCGGAAACGACCGGCAACGTGAACTCCTTGAAACCGATCCAAATTAGAGATTATCAGCCAAATAGTCAAGTGCGGCATTGATGCCCCCCTTGGTAAACGGGATTTGCGCGGCAATCAGGCCCATTTCAACCCCGCTCAAGGTGCCGGCCAGCATCAAATCATTGAAGTCACCCAGGTGGCCGATGCGAAATACCTTCCCCTGAACCTTGCCGAGGCCGGTACCGAGTGACATGTTATAGCGCTCCAGGATCAGCTGACGCAGATGGTCGGCATCCTGACCGTCAGGCAGCAGGATCGCGGTCAGCGAGCCACTGTATTCCTCGGGATTGAGGCACAGGATTTCCAGTCCCCAGGCGCGTACCGCGCGTCGGGTCGCCTCGGCATGGCGCTGGTGGCGCGTGAACACGTTGTCGAGCCCCTGTTCGTCGAGCAGCATTTTGAGCGATTCGCGCAGCGCATAGAGCAGATTGGTCGCCGGCGTATAGGGAAAGTAGCCCGTCTGGTTCGCCTTTATCATCGGTTGCCAGTTCCAGTAGGAGGACGGCAATGCCGCGGTTTTGCTGGCTTCGAGCGCCTTCGCACTGATCGCGTTGAAACTGAGACCGGGTGGTAACATGAGCCCTTTCTGCGACCCACCGACGGTAACATCGACACCCCACTCGTCATGGCGGTAATCGATTGAACCCAGTGATGAGATCGTGTCGACCATGAACAGGGCCGGGTGCCCGCTGCTATCGATGGCTTTTCTGATTTCGGCGATGCGGCTGGTAACGCCGGTGGACGTCTCGTTGTGTACCACCATCACCGCCTTGATTTGATGTTTCTTGTCTGCGCTTAACTTTGCCTCAACCACGCCCGGGTCGACCCCGTGGCGCCAGTCGCCCTCGACAAAATCGACCTGCAGGCCGAGATCTTTCGCGATGCCCTGCCACAGCGTGGCGAAATGCCCGGTTTCGAACATCAATACCCGGTCACCCGGGGACAGCGTGTTGACTAGCGCCGACTCCCAGGCACCCGTTCCCGAGGCGGGAAATATAACCACGTCAGCAGCGGTTTTGAAAACCTGCTTCAAGCCGCTTAAGACATCTCGAGTCAGTTGCGCGAACTCGGGGCCCCGGTGATCCATGGTTGGCATATCCATTGCGCGTAAGACCCGATCGGGGACATTACTGGGCCCTGGAATCTGCAGAAAATGACGCCCTGCGGGAATAGACATATCGATTTCCTCGGAATGAGATTTTTTCTCTGGATCGGAATCCTGCCTGACCCGGGTAGCGAGTGCAAGCGCGGCCTCAACCACGGTGGGCTTGATTAACTCGTGGTGGTGATGGCTATGCGGTGAATAAATTTAAGCGTTACTGATAAGCGTTTTTCTCTTATAGTTCGTTTTTTTCACGCGCCTTATAAAGAGCATTTCCCTTGGCTTCAACCCCCGCCTTTCAACCAACCTCTGCAGCGGCGACCGCGCGCATTGGTGACAGCGCCCTGGCTCGCAGGTTACGCAGCGAGCTCGAAGGGGAAGTCCTGTTCGACGCTTTCAGTCGTGGCCGCTATAGCACCGACGCCTCGATTTACCAGATTGAACCGATTGGCGTCGTGGTACCGCGCCATCAACAGGATATCCTGCGCGCGATCCAGATTGCCGCCGATGAAGGCATACCGGTATTGCCGCGCGGCGGCGGCACTTCACAGATCGGACAGACGGTAGGTACGGCGCTGGTCATCGATAACAGCAAATACTATAACCAGGTGCATGAGTTCGATGCCGAGTCACGTTCCATATGGGTAGAGCCGGGTCTGGTGCTCGATCAGCTCAATCGCTGGCTAAAACCCCACGGGTTGTTCTACCCGGTCGATGTTTCCACCGGCAACCGTGCCACCCTCGGCGGCATGGCCGGCAACAACAGTTGCGGCGCTCGATCGATTCGTTACGGCAACATGGTGCACAATGTGCGCGCCATCGACGCAATCCTGGCCGATGGCAGCAGTGCGCAGTTCGCGGATCTGGCGCAGGCCAGCCAGGATGCTCCCCAGGCTGAGCTGATCAATAAATTGCGCGAGCTGGGTCAGCGTGAAGCGGATGAAATTGCACACCGGTTCCCGCAATTGCTGCGACGCGTCGGCGGTTACAACATCGACGAACTGGTTAACGCCGAGACCGGCAGCCTGGCGCGACTGCTGGTCGGTTCTGAGGGGACGCTTGCCTTTTTCACCCGCCTGCAGCTGGCGCTTCAGCCGATTCCGCCGCACAGGGTTTTAGGGGTATGTCACTTCTCGACTTTTCACCAGGCGATGGATTCTGCCCAGCACATTGTCAAGCTCGATCCCGGTGCGGTGGAACTGGTCGACCGCACCATGATCGATTTATCACGCGAGATTCCGATGTTTCGCGCCACCGTGGATGGTTTTGTCCGCGGTGAACCGGATGCCTTGCTGCTGGTTGAATTCGCCGGCGAAGATCGCGCCCAACAACTTAGTAAACTTGCCCAGCTGGTCGAGTTGATGGCAGACCTGGGTTTCCCGGGTGCCGTGGTTGAAGTGCTTGATCCTGAATTTCAGGCGGCAGTGTGGGAAGTTCGCAAGGCCGGGCTTAATATCATGATGTCGATGAAGGGTGATGGCAAACCGGTATCCTTTGTCGAAGACTGCGCGGTGCAGCTCGAGGATCTGGCCGAATATACCGATCGGCTGACGCAGGTATTCGAGAAACACGGCACCACTGGCACCTGGTATGCCCATGCCTCGGTTGGCTGTCTGCACGTGCGCCCGATTCTCAACATGAAGGATGCCAGCGGCGCGCAAAAGATGCGTGCGATCATGGAGGAAACGCTCGAGATCGTGCAGGAATACAAGGGTTCGCACTCCGGCGAACACGGCGACGGCCTGGCGCGTTCCGAATTTCATGAACGCATGTTCGGTACGCGCATGGTTAAGGCTTTCGAAGCAGTCAAGGATACCTTTGACCCCGCCGGGTTGTTTAACCCCGGCAAGATCGTGCGCGCGCCGCACATGGATGATCGATCCCTGTTTCGCTATGCGCCGGGCTACCAGGTAAAGCCGATTTCGACCGTGCTGGACTGGTCCGAATGGGGTGGCTTTGGCGCCGCCGTCGAGATGTGCAATAACAACGGCGCCTGCCGCAAGGCGAATGTTGGCGTGATGTGCCCATCCTACCGGGTCACCGGGGACGAGCAACATTTAACGCGAGGCCGTGCCAATACGCTGCGGCTCGCGATTAGCGGGCAGCTGGGTGCCGACGCGCTGATCTCAGACGCGATGTATGGCAGCATGGACTTATGTGTCGGCTGCAAGGGCTGCAAGCGCGAATGTCCGACCGGTGTCGATATGGCAAAGATGAAAGTCGAGTTTCTGCATCATTACCACCAGCATCATCCGCGTTCGCTCAGGGATCGGCTGATCGCCCATTTACCGCGCTATGCGCCACTCGCGGTGCGCTTCAGTTTTCTGTTGAATCTGCGCGATCGTGTTCCCGGCCTGGCATGGTTGAGCGAGAAAACGCTCGGCCTGAGTGCACAGCGTAGCCTGCCGCAATGGCGCGCCGATTACTTTGACGAAAGCCGGGAAGCGGCGGCGACGACGCCTGCGCCAAATGGCGAAGTGGTGTTACTGGTAGACACCTTCAATCGCTATTTTGAACCGCACAATGCGCGTGCCGCACAGGCCGTGCTCGAGGCAGCGGGCTACCAGGTACAGCTGGTTCAACCTCTGGATGGAGGGTACCCGTTGTGCGAGGGTCGCACTTTTCTCGCGGCGGGTATGGTGGATCAGGCACGCGTCGAAGCCCGACGTATGCTGGACGCGCTCAAGCCCTACGTTGAACGCGGTATTCCAGTCATCGGTCTGGAGCCGTCCTGTTTGCTGACCCTGCGTGATGAGTTCAAGAGCATGCTGCCGGGTGAGGAAAGCAATGCGTTATCGGAATGCGCCCTGTTGCTGGAGGAATTTCTGGCGCAACAGCAGCAGGCCGGAAAATTGCAGCTCAAGTTGCAGCCGTTATCCACCAGGCGAGCGATCGTGCACGGGCATTGTCATCAAAAGGCGTTTGCAACGATGACCGCGATGCAACAGACATTGGCACTGATACCCGGGCTGGAAGTTGAAGTGATCGACTCCGGCTGTTGCGGCATGGCCGGGGCGTTCGGTTACGAGGCCAGCCATTACGAGGTGTCAATGAAGATGGCGGAGCTGAGTTTACTGCCGGCGGTGCGTGGCGTTGATAATGATACGTTGGTGATTGCCAATGGCACCAGTTGCCGGCACCAGATCCAGGATGGTGCGCAACGCAAGAGTCAACATATCGCCTGTGTTTTACAAGCAGCATTGCAGAAAAGTTGACTCTTTCTCTGGTCCGGCTTCTATCCTGTGCTAAACAGGCGCGGCCTTATTCAACAATAGACCAGCCAAATGATCCGATTTGATCGTTCTCAACTTCAATTGAATCACCGATTTGAAGTGGTCCCACGCCGGAGGGTGTGCCGGTGTAGATCATATCGCCCGGCTTCAGTATCCAGATTTTACTCAGGTCGGCTAGCAGTCTTTCAAAGCCGAATAACATGTCACGGGTGTTGCCGTTTTGTCTTATTTCGCCGTTGATCATGCAGATGAAGCCCAGATCTTTCAGGTTAATCGTTACGGGATCATAAGCAAGGAATTCACCCAGCGGTGCGCTTTGTTCAAACGCCTTGGCGGCATCCCACGGCAATCCCTTTTGTTTCGCGTCTTTT
Source organism: uncultured Gammaproteobacteria bacterium (assembly GCA_964196225.1). Taxonomy (GTDB): domain Bacteria; phylum Pseudomonadota; class Gammaproteobacteria. The sequence goes on from CAXMSP010000061.1 coordinate 8,360, forward strand.
TGGAGATCACGCAGGGTCAAATCCACGCCCAGAGTGATAGCGTCGATATAGGACAGGGCCTCTGCTTCTTTTATGTTTTGGCCTTGCCTTCCGATTCTTACGACCACTTCGACCTCGTAGTGAAGCTCTGAGCCGTGCCTGGGAAAATGCACCTCTGTCCCCGGCGTAACCAGGCAGGAAAGGGGCCGCATAAACACCACCGGTTTCTCCGGCATGGGATTGGAGAGTTCTTTGATATGTTCGATATAATTCTGGCCGATGCAAAAAATACGCGCCAGGTTCGGGTTGTCGCTTCCCATTTCAAATTTCTCCGTTAGGAATTGGTTAGCGTCGCGCGCGTCAGGCTTTCTGACGATTCGACTCCAGCCAGCCGTCAACCAGGGCAACTGTCCGGTCGACAGAATCGGACTGCTTACCCTTGTCGGCGGCAATTGCCTGCACCAATCGGTCCACACGTTCGATGTTCACAGCGCCATTGGCCAGCGCTCTGGCCGCTGAAGACGGGTTCACCAGCGACAACGTGGCATTGGCGTACTTCTCGAACGGCACCAGGTCGTTCGGGTCCGCGCCGAGCGACGCTGACAGGTCGAATACCCAGTTATAAACGGCACCGGACTCTTCGATATCGTCATGCACGGCATCGTTGATCGAGCGTATGCCGTCTTTTTGCACGCAGCGATAGTTACCTGCCAGCAACATACTCCATTTTGCCAGCGGCACGAACACAGAGTCGTGCACCCTGAGTTTTACCGGCAACTCGACCTCGCCATCACCGGTGTCGTAGCGGGTAGCTTCGATGTCCGCCTCCATTTGCCGGAGCATGGCGGTGTGAGCATCCGATTCGAACCTGGCGACCTTGAAATTTGTTGGCAGCCCTACTTGAAGCACGTTGACCCCCTCGGTCGGTGGCCTGAAAGCCTGCGGGTCTGGGCTGACGAGCGTCATCAGGGCGGGGTCGAGGTTGTCCCAGACCGAAGGATCCGTGTAGCAGTGCTTGATGGAATCGATGGTGATGGTGGGAATGCGTCTCAAATAAGGCAGGGGAGGCATGTTCATGATCGACATGACTGGAACACTGGCTGCAGCCACCGAGTTCAACAGGTCACGTACTTCCGGGGCACAATATTGAGGTTCCTGCATCGCCAATGCGACGAGATCGTAGTCGGCCGGATCGACCATTTCGGGGCCATCTGCGGACAGTTCACCGGGCATCTTTCGGCTATCGAGTTCTATGTGTTCGGTAGTTACCCCTCGTACCGGCAAAAGCACCCGAGCGCCTTCTTCGTTAATGAGCCTGGCCTCTTCAGGTAGGCATACGAGTTTCACCGTGTGCCCGGCCAGAGCCAGCTTTGCTCCCAGCAATGAACCGTATGAGGCGCCCAGGATCAGAATTTTATAAGTAGTTTGCATGCTGTCTGCTCAGTTTATGAACTCGACCAGCTTGGGATGAGTGGTCGGTCAGGCTGGCGAGCTCGATTGGTTGGGTAAGTTCGGTTTGCGACCCCTGAAGTGTAGGAATCATAAACATCTATTTACGGAGGTCTACTCGAAATTCTAACACCCCTTTTTTAACGGGTCATCTGATTTCCCCGGCAAAATTAAGAAGGCGCAATTATTTTATCGCTCCACTAGCTCGTAAAACTTATTAAATGCGTCCCCTTATTTTTTATTTTCAATAATATTTGAAATGATGCTTAGGACTGGAATCGAATCACGATATCATCGGGCCGATTTTTAAACCGGGAAGGCAACGAAGATGATTACGGGAAGCAATGCGGTGATCCGTAAAGCGATTCTGGACGCGCTATCGCTGCCTGCCTTTATACTGCTGTTTACGATGATGGGATTTGGCTCGCTCGCGCGGGGTGCCGGGTTTGACGCCGAGATGGCAGCGCTGGCTTCACTGTTGATCTGGGGCCTGCCCGGACAGCTCGCGATGGTCGAGTTGACCTCGACCGGACAGGGTCTTATTGCAATCATATTTGCCTGTTCGCTCGCCAATGCGCGTTTTTTACCGATGGTGGTGTCATTCGTGCCGGCACTGTCGCGCGGCCGATCGAATCTGCCTGGCATGCTGCTCGACGCGCAGCTGTTATCGATCAACTCCTGGGCGGTTTGCCTGCGTGAGTTTCCCCAAATCGAACCTGAATTTCGGCATCGCTATTACGTTACTTTTGCCAGTTCGATTTTGACTGCCGCAGTCATAGGAACCTTGCTGGGTTATCACGGCGCTGTTTTACTGCCCGCGGCCCTGGTACTGGGATTGATTTTCGTTAGTCCGCTGTTCTTCGCATTGGTATTGTCCGCGGTACCGGGTCGCGCCGAACGACTTTCCATGATACTGGGATGTGCAACGATTCCGATTGCGCACTACCTGTTCCCCTCGGTCGATTTACTGATTACCGGTGTTGTCGGCGGCAGCCTGGGGTTTGCAGCAGGTAGATTCTGGAACACGGGCCATGCAAACTGAATCTTTATGGCTGATCGTGCTGGGCTGCGCCGCGGCGACTTTTATCTGGCGCGCGTTGGGTGTTGTCGTGGTCAAGCGCATTGATGCGCATGGCGCATTTTTCCAGTGGATAACCTGTGTTTCCTACGCAATGGTGGCAGGCCTGATTTTTCGCATGATTATTATGCCGGAGAGCGACCTCGCCGAGGTGTCGTTAAGCACCCGTATTGCCGCAGTCGCAATCGCCTTCGGTGCCTACTACCTGTTCAAGCGTCGTCTGATTGCGGGTGTCGTGGCCGGTGGGGTAAGTTTGTCGGCAATGGCAGCCTGGCTTGGTTGAAGTAATGCGGCAAAAATCGGAAGTCCACTTTTAGCCGCTAGTCAGCTTATCGGCGTTTCCGCGGTGGGCGGTTTCTTTTTGAAAAATTCGCCATATACGCTACCCAGCAAGGTAATTACGCCTACCACCAAAAGCCCAAAAGCGATAGGACGGTTGAAGAAACCGCTCCACTCGAAGTGCAGCATTTGCATCGCCTGGGCGAAGGTTTGTTCACCGATTTTGCCGAGAATTAACCCGAGCACGATGCCCGCCACCGAGTAACCCGAGCGGCGCAGGAAGAAACCGACCACGCCGGCGAGAAACATGACGATGACATCGATGGTCAGGCCGCGCACCGCGTAAGCGCCCACCGTGGCGAGCAACAGGATCATCGGCGCCAGGAATTGAAACGGAATGCGTAGCAGGTTGATGATGGTCTTGGTTTCGAGGAAACCGATGAACAGGATCGAAAGGTTGGCATAAAACATTGCTGCAAATACCACCCAGACCAGGTCGCCGCTATTGATAAATACCAGCGGCCCGGGTTCCATGTCGTGCATCTGAAATACGCCCACCATCATCGCCGTGAGCGCTCCGCCGGGTAATCCGAGTGCCAGCAAAGGAATCATCGCCGCACCGCAGGCGGCATTATTGGCGGTCTCCGAGGAGATAACGCCTTCGAGTTTACCCTTGCCGAACTCTTCCGGCGTCTTCGACCAGCGCACCGCTTCGTTGTATCCCATGAAGGCTGCCAGCGTCGCGCCGATCCCGGGCAATATGCCGCAAAAGAAGCCGATCACGATCGAGCGCACCACGGCTACCTTGTGCTCGATGAGCTCCTTCAGGGTCGGAAAGTCGATGCTTATTTTAGGTGCGACGTATGAGCCTTTTACTTTCTTTTCTGCCTGCACGAAGATTTCCGAGACCGCGAAGAAACCGAGGATGGTCGGGATGAAGTGAATCCCGGCAAGCAGGTAAGGCATTTCGAAGTCGTAGCGCTCGAGGCCACCCACCGGGTCCAGGCCGACGACCGCCACCATCAGCCCGATCAGGATCGACAACCAGCCTTTCCAGAAGGTTTTGGCGCCGACCGACGCGGCGACCGCCAGGCCGAAGAATACCAGCGCGAAAATCTCCGGTGGACCAAAGGCTGAAATCGCCCAGTCCGCAATCGGCGCAGTTGCCGCCATCATGATAATGCACGACACGGTACCACCCAGCGCCGAGCACATGACCGCGGCGCCGACGGCCTTGCCGGCCTGGCCCTTCTGCGTCATCGGGTAGCCGTCAAATGCGGTCGGTGCGTTTTCCGGCGCGCCCGGGATGTTGAACAGGATCGCGGTAATGGCGCCGCCATAAACCCCGGTACAGTAAATCACCGAAAACAGCATGATGCCGTGCACGGGAGATAGGTGTGCGGTGAACGGCAGCAGGATCGCGGCAAGCGTAAGCATGCTGACGCCTGGAATCGCGCCGAACAGCATCCCGCCAATGACACCGCCAAAGAAAATCAGGATACCCAGTGGATCGCTAAACAGCGAGATGGAACCGGTGACGAAATTATCAAATGCATCCACCCGGGTCTCTCCTCACATCCTATTGCAGTATCGTCACGACCCAGCTACCGATATCGTAGAAGGGATGGATATTGCCGACGGGTAAGCCGACGTAGAGAATCTTCACGAACAACAGCATCAGCAGGCCGAAAATCAGTGCGGCTATCAAGACCATGGGTTTGGCGCGACGTTCGCCAAACATGAACATGACGCCGATGATGAAAAACGGCGCCAGCGAGTAAAATCCCATATCCTCAAGCATGGCGGCGAAAAACAGCGGCAGGGTCAACGTCGCACCGATCATGTTGCGGCGCATGGTGTAGATGAAAATCCCGATCAGGATTGCGGCGCAGATAATACGGATAACGTGGACGGAGGTGCCTTCGGCAGATACCAGAGACGTAATCCAGTCCGGCAGTCGCATGTAGGCAAACGGGATTAGCAGCAAGCCGAAAGTCGAGGCATACCATTTCAGTCCTTCATGGTGCGCCTCATGCGCCGCTTCCTCGGAGCCATCGTCCATCGCGGCGCTGATGATCTGCAACGAGGCTTGATCCCCCAGCTTCCAGTGATGATACAGCTGGCCGAGGGCTGCGATTGCCATTAACAGGATAATCGCGCGGGGCCAGGCGGTCGCCCCGAACTTGTAGATTTCAATACCCTGGTTGAATTCAAAGGAATAAATAAACAGAAACAGGCACAGCCCCAGCCAGAGGCCGGCTTCTACCAGGTGCCCCGGTCTCAGTTTGCCCATGATTCAGCCGGGCTTCGGCACTGCAGGGAAAACAACGCCCGGGGTAAAGCCCGGGCGTTGCGTGACATAGGTCATCATTGCGACGCTATTTAACCGCAAGCCCCATGGCCTTGTAGACATCACGGTATTGCTTGACGGTCCCGGTGATCAGCTCGCGTGCACCCGCGGTGTCGCGATAGCTTTCGATCAGGGACATGTACTTGCTTTCGTTATACTTCTGGTAGCTGGGCTGGCAATAAGCCTTCTGGAAAGCCCACTGCAGCCAGGCGACTCGATCGGCGGGCGCGTCCTTATGCACGTAGAAACCGCGGAAACGGTACAACGGATCGAAATTCAGCCCGGCATCGGCCAGGCTGGGCACGTCGGCAAATGCGGACGGACGCTCTTTCAGAACGGTCAGGATCGGTTTGAATTTTCCGGCATCGAGAAACTTACGCACGTCGCCCGGTTGCTCGAACAGCGCATCAACCTGGCCACCGGCGAGCGCGCCGTAACGCGGCGCGCCTTTATCAAACGAGATCTGCTGGATTTTCATGCCGGTCGCATCGGTGATGAATTTCATCGTTATGCGTTCCATCGAACCTTCCTTGGACACGTTGGCGATAGTCGCCCTACCGTCTTGCGCCTTGACCCATTTTACGAATGAGTTCCAGTCGGTAAAACGGTCTTCATCGGTACGAATATAGACCTGTGAGAAGGTGATCTGCGAAATCACCAGCGGGATCAGGTCGCTGGCAGGATTGGGCTTGGTCGAATCGAGCGCATGCGCACTGGAAGCATCGTCGATGTGCTCGAGCACGGTATATCCGTCGGCTGGTGTCGCCATGAAGGCGGTTGTGCCAACCGCGCCCGAACCGCCAGGCTTGTGGTCACGGTTGATCGAGACCTTAGTCAGGTCGCTAACCGCCTGCGCCATGGCCCCGGCGACCTGGCCCGAACCACCGGCCGGACCGTAAGGAACAATCATGGTCAGCGCGCGCGCGGGATAGTCGCCGGGCTTGGCTTTCGATGATGGCATGCCGTCGGTCGCACAGGCGGCGTAGGCGGTGTTGGCGCTAAGCGCCATGGTGGCCAGGGCGATTGCGCTACCGGCCAGGTATTTTCTGAGTTTCATTGTGCTCCTCCAGATACAGGTTGTTTTATATTTATAGGTACTACTAATTTCTTAGAGTAAACAATCCGATGTTATACAAGCAAGCGAAAACTGTCTAGCTTATACCCCGACATTAAATGTCATCCCGGGCTTGACCGATACGTCGGACCGCCGGCATCCATTACTCGGGCTCCTCGGTAAGAGAACCAGAAAGCCCTGTGGGCTTTCCGATTTACTCTACGAGGTATCTCACAATGGATTGCGCGGTCCGACGTATCGGCTCGGAGGCCGCAATGACGGGGTGCGGTATTCATCATGCCGGCTTGAGGGTCAAGAAGACTTTTTCCTGGCCTTGAGATTTTTAGCCGCGCTGGTAAATCCACCGTCACTGCCGTCGACGAAATGGAGATGCTCACCCTTGTCGAGGTTGAAAACAAGGCAGGTCATCAGTGCTGAGTCCGAGCGGTGCAGGCCATATCTTAATTCTCCGCGCTGTGCCCGCTGGGCTAGCATGGCATCGATTTCGTCGGCCTGTGCCGCGCTGCAATCAAGCAATATTCGCAGCGTATCGTCAAAACGTCGGTAGTCGGTATTATCACGCAACTCGACCCGATATTGTTTACCCTGGTAACCGCCTGCGCTCATATCGAATCGGTCCAGAAACCATTGGAACAGACTGTTTAAATACAATCGTAATGCATACAGGCCTCGATTCCGGGTACCGACGGTGGCGTCGATTTCGGCGGACAAGCCGCGCGGCGGCCAGCGAAATTTCATATTGGCGTCACAAACCGGTTTGCCGGTAGTTTCGGTATCACCGCTTAGTTTACCAATATCTTCAATCAGCCCGCGATAAAGCCCGGCCTTGCCGGATTCATCGTCACTTTGGGCCTGCATCAACAGGCTGAGCATGATGCCGTTTTGAGATTTTAGCGGTTCCCAGCGACAGGAAAGCCCGCTCAGGTCTGGATGCTTGTCGTTGGGCTCCTGCTCGAGCAGATACTCGGAACCGGATTTTATCCATTTTTCGGCGAGTTCCATGCCACCACCCGAGAAGGTGGCCAGCGCATTGACTGGACTGAGCCGGTATTTTCCAACCATTACCCGGAGGTAGTTATGCTCGTGGATAGTGGCCACCGCTACCACGCCAACCCGCAATGAGAGATTAAACCGGATGGCCGCGAGGTA
>CAXMSP010000062.1:0-12824 GCA_964196225.1 uncultured Gammaproteobacteria bacterium
CGGTGATGGCGATCAGGCCCACTTCAAAACGTTTTTGCGCCTGTTCCAGCTGACGTCCAATTGCAGTGCGTTCGGCGTAAGCGAACTCGACATTATCCTCCGCCGCGAGAATACTGAAATAGGTCACCGCAACCCGCAGAATTAATGCCAGGCGGGCAGACTTGAGCCGGGCAAACTCTGCCGCGCTGTTGGCTTCGGCGACGTTGATATCGCCCCGGATTTCGGTGTCATATAGTGACTGCGTCAGGTTAAGGCTATAGCCGACGGTATCAACGTCATTGTCCCCGGTTTCCGAGTTATCGGATTCACGTGCCGTACCATTGGCATTTAAAGATATTTGCGGTTTGCGACCAGCCCGGGCCTGCGGTAGCGCTTCGATCGCAGCCAGGTAATTAGATTCCGCAATCATCAGTTCGGCATCGTTCTTCAGTGCGAGGCCGTAGACAGTAACAAGGTCCTCAGCTAGCGACGCCTGCCACCAGAACAGCAAAATCAGTAATACGAGTTTCGATGGAATTTTTTGCATTAGCGGCTTCATGTTTTTAGTTCGCGCGAATTATAAAGAAACTGTGATCTGATTAATACAACGGCATATCGAGGTCAACCTCGCGCGCCCAGGCGTCCACACCGCCATCAAGATTCACCAATCCGTCGACGGACTGCTGTTGCAGAAAACGGATGACATTCTGGCTGCGAATACCGTGATGGCAGATCACGACAATCTCTGTGGCTCCTTGCAGCTGTGCCAACTGTTGCGGGATATGCCCCATGGGGATATTGATACTGCCGTCGATATGGCAGATTTCGTATTCCCAGGGTTCCCTGACGTCGAGCAACAATGGTTTCTCATTTTTCAGCTGTGCGGCCAGTTGCGCTACGCTGATGTTACCCATTGCCGGGCCAACTAGGCACGCAATCGGGGTAAGTCTGTTTCAAACAGGGATTGGGTGGTCCATTCGGATTCACCGACGCGTGTAATCAGCAGGGCCTGCATAACGGGTGATCGGCCAACAACGATAAACATTCTGCCGCCTGGTTTGAGCGCCAGTTTCAAATTCAGGGGAACGCTCTGCAATGAACCGGTTACCGCGATTGCATCGAAGCTGGCCGCGAAATCGATCTGCGTTAGCCCGAGCTGCTGGAATTCAACATTATCCTGCCCGCTATTGGCCACGTTGGTTCTGGCAAAGTCGATGATTTCAGCGCTTGGATCGATGCTGGTAACCCGCTGTGCCAGGTGTGCGAGGCAGGCGGTGACATAACCACCACCACTGCCGACCTCCAGTACCAGGTCTTCGGGATTGATCAGTAACGCCTGCAGCATGCGACCTTCGATCGTCGGTGGCAGCATGCTGACGCCATTGGCGACCGGGATCTGGCAATCTGCAAAGGCAAGCCCCTTGTAAACTTCCCTGACAAAGTCTTCGCGGTTGATCAGGCTTAAGGTGGACAACACCTGATGGTCGAGCACTTCCCAGGGACGGATCTGTTGTTCGATCATGTTGAATTTAGCGATTTCGGTGTTGTTCATGGGAGATTGCATATTTGATATTAAAAGCGTTACGTTAATATAGCACCTGGGTAAAGGTAATCACCAGTCGTTACTATAATAGTTGTGGGTAATTTCTTCGTGTGGCTCGATATCGCGTAACGCGACCACGCTGAGGTCATCGTAGTAGCAGGCGTTGGGGTCATCTTCATGGTTGATGTACTTGAGATTGCATAAGACCTCGATGCCCTGCCACTCCCCGATCCAGAGAACATAGGGCCCGTCAATGTCACTCGGTTTCCCCCTTAACCAGCCAATAATACTGCCTGCTGGAATGCTGCCAGACGCAAAAAGACCCTTGCCGTGTATCTTGCTGTCTTTAAACATAGGTAATATCAATCATCAGAAGCTGGTATTTAACTGAGTAAAAGCTATTATTTTGCAACTTACCATAATAATCAGGGGCTTAGAATGAGGAGTTTTAAGACGGAGATTCGCTATTTCATTTTAGCCTCGCTGTTGCTGCTGGGCTCTCAAAATTCCGTTCATGCATCTGGATTTGCATTAATCGAGATGAACGCCAGCGGGCAAGGTAACGCCTATGCCGGTGCCGCGGTTGGCACCAATGATGCATCGACCATATTTTTCAATCCTGCCGGTATGATGAACCTCGAGAAGGACCAACTGGTAGTGGCTGCGCATTACATCGCCCCCAGCTCCGATTTTAATAACGATGGGTCATCACTGGCGCCATCGCTTGGTGGTGGTCCGTTGATCGGTGACGATGACGATGGCGGTTCGAGCGCCTTTGTACCCAATTTATACTGGGTTAAGACGATTAACGACGATACCAAGTTTGGACTTGGCGTGAATGCACCGTTTGGTCTCGCCACCGAATACGATGACGACTGGGTCGGGCGTTATCATGGCATTCTTTCCGAAGTTAAAACGATCAATTTCAACCCCAGTATCGGTTACCGGGTCAACGACAAGTTGTCGGTTGGCGGCGGGGTCAGCCTGATGCTGGTCCATGCGGAGTTGAGTAGCGCGGTTGATTTTGGCGCAATCTGCGTGGCCGGTCTTGGCCCAGGTGCCTGCGCCGGTGCCGGAACGGGACCGCAGTTAGACGACGCCCTGGCCGAATTAGAGGCCGACAACGGCAGCGATATTTCAACCGGATTCAACCTCGGACTCGTCTATCACATTTCCAAGCAGACCAAGATTGGAGTTACTTACCGTTCCGAGGTCGATGTCGAAGTGTCGGGAGACGCGGAATTCACCTATCCCACCAATGCGACGGCCGTGGCGGTAGCAACTTCCACCGGTGCATTCGTCGATTCGGACATCGATGTCGATGTGACTCTGCCGGACAGTTTTTCCATCAGCCTGTCACACCAGGTCGATAAAATTACTTACCTGGCTGACGTCACCCGGACCGGCTGGAGTTCGTTCGATGAGCTACGCATTGTCTATGACAACCCTGCTCAACCCGACACCGTAACCACCGAAGACTGGGACGACAGCTGGCGTTATTCGTTCGGCATCGATTATCAATATTCGGATAAGTTGGTCCTGCGCACCGGTATCGCCCTCGATGAAACGCCGGTTCCCAGCGCTGAGCGTCGCACCGTGCGCTTACCGGGCGATGAGCGCACCTGGCTTTCGTTCGGACTGACCTATATGGTCGACAATACAATCACGATTGATGTCGGGTATTCGCACCTGTTTGTCGAAGATGCCAAGATCGATAATGGATTAGAAAGCGGAATCCCAACTCTGGAAGCACAGTTAGTCGGCGAATACGAAGCGGAGGTCGATATCTTGAGCGTCCAGCTGAACTGGAATATCGAATAAAAATACATCCTTTAGCTTAAAATAGAGCCACCTGATTAGGTGGCTTTTTTGTTCTGTTGTGCGGGTTTTGCAAGATATCTTGTCCCGCCTAAGCAAGCATCATAAATACCGTTCGAATTCAGATATTTTAACTATACTCGTGTCATTAGTTTGACGGGGTCAGTGTCGTACTGATCCGATAACAATAACAGTGTTAGCGGTAATGTCAGATATTCAACAACAACTGCAAGAAGTAACCGAGCTGATTTCTCTGCCCGAAGTGTATTTGAAGGTGCAGCGCTTGATGGATTATCCGAGCTCGGATATTTACGACTTCGCCGAAGTTATCAGCGTCGACCCCAACCTGTCGACGCGGGTATTGAAGGTCGTCAATAGTGCGTATTTCGGGTTTCCCGAACCCGTCGAAAGTATTTCGCGTGCGATTAACATGATTGGCCTTGGCCCATTGCACAACATGGTGCTGGGAATTTCGGCGATATCGAGTCTCGCACTGCCGAATGACATCATGCCACTGAATACCTTCTGGCGTGCGAGCCTGTTTTCGGGAGTGTTGGCCCGTTTGCTCGCTGAACGATTGAAAATATCGAAAAGCGATCACATGTTTATTGCCGGGTTGCTGCATGAAATCGGACATCTTGTGCTGTATTCCAAGTTTCCTTTGCAGGCACTGGCAGCGCGAGAGATTGTGGAACAGCAGGGCCAGGCGATACACGAGGCTGAAACGCAGGTTATGGGCTATCACTATGGCGATATCGGTGCCATGTTGATGGCCAACTGGAACCTGTCCGACAACCTGCAATCCATCACCCGGCTGCAGCCGACTCCGGAACTGGCGACTGAACACAAAATCGAAACCGCACTGATGCATTTAGCCCATGCCTGTGCTCAATCTATCACTACAGATAATCGAGCTACTGCCGATACGCTGATTGATGCCGAGGTCCAGGCGGTGACAGGACTGACGCAGGAGGAACTTGAACACTCGATGGACGAGGCCAGGGCGATCAGCGCTGACATGGAAAAGATCATCCTGGCTTAACCCTTAATCAGGATAGCTACTAATGAAAGCTGCACGTGAATTCGTCGGTGACATGGCCGAGCAAATCTCAATGCCCGAAGTCTACGTCGCGATTCGACAGCTGCTTTTGAACTCCGATACCACGATCGAGAACTTTGTCGAGGTGCTGGAGCGTGATTCGATGTTATCAGTCAGGGTCATGCGCATGGCGAAAAGCAATACAGCAAAAAACACAAGTCAGAGGCCGGGTACCAGTTTTACGATCACCACGTGCAGGAGCTTTCGGTTAAACATCGTCAACTTGAAGCTGACCTGCGCCAGGCGATCGAAAACGAGGAATGGGTGCTGCAATACCAGCCGAAACTGGATATCAGTGAGCAAAAAGTCGTCGGTGTCGAGGCGTTGATCCGTTGGAATCACCCCAGTCGTGGCGTGGTTTCGCCCTACGAATTTATTGAATTTGCGGAGCAACGCGGGTTGATCGTGCAGATCGGTGACTGGGTTATCAGGGAGGCCTGCCAACAGTTACGCAGGTGGCTCGATCTCGGCATTCTTGATTGCAAGATCGCGATCAACCTGTCGGGTAAGCAGTTGATCCAGTCAGACATCGTGCCAAATATTCTGCAATGCCTGGAAGAAAACAAAGTTCCGCCGAGGTTGTTCGAGATTGAAATCACCGAGACCATCCTGATGGAAAACATGCAAAAAGCGCTTGAGTCGCTGGAGCGGCTGAATGCGCGGGGCATTTCGATTGCGATCGATGACTTCGGCACCGGGTATTCTTCGCTGGGTTACCTGAAGGCGCTGCCGATCGATGCTTTAAAGATTGATCGTGGATTTATCCGTGACCTGTGCACCGATGAAAATGACCAGAAAATCGTGAAGACACTGATATCGATGGCACATTCGATGGACATGAAAGTGATTGCCGAGGGTGTCGAAGAGCAAGCTCAATTTGACCTGCTGGGTGAGTACGGCGTTGACGAGATACAGGGTTACCTGTTGAGTAAACCGGTCAATGCCGAAGCGCTGGAGCCTATGATTCGCAACCCGCAACAGCACCTGGGATCTCCTGCCAACGTGGTGCAGCTCCGCCCCTGATTGCTGCGCCCGGGCTCAAACCCCGGTCCGAAAACCTAGCTGCTGTAATACGTCAACTGGGATGCTCGTATCTTGCTGCTGCACGATAAAGCGTTCGTACTCCAGGCGATCGGGGTAGACGTGGCGTAATGCGTCGAAATGCTGCGCAAAGGACTTGGTGTCAAGGTTACTTCCCGCAATAAACGCGTCATGATCACGCCAGATATCAAAATGTTGATGAAACAGGTCATGCCAGGCCGAAGCGGTTGAGTCCGATGCCTGCAGGATCAGGTCTTGATCTGGTGGAAACTGTTGCGACATGTGCCAACCAGTCGAAATCCCAAAATGTTTGCACGCCGCGTCGAGTACCATCTGCGTGCCGCGTAGGCGTCCTTCGACGCTGTAGCCGGCGATATGCGGGGTCGCGAGGTCGACTCGCTGCAGCAGCTCACGCAACGGGTTCGGTTCGTTTTCCCAGGTATCCATAAAAACGAGCAGATCGTCTCGTCGGTGTAACACATCCAGTAACGCCTTGCTATTGACCACTTCACCGCGCGCCGCGTTAACCAGCAAACAGTCGGTAGTCAGGCGCTGCAGCTGTTCGGCATCGAGCAGATGGAAGGTCGGATGTTGGCCAGCACGCGTTAATGGCACGTGCAGCGAGATGAAGTTGCATTCTCGGAGAATGGTATCGAGGTCGACAAAATCCTGACTTGATGTGCCAGCTTCCTGCAACGGGGGATCGCAAACCAGGCATTCGATGCCGAGCGCATCGAGTTTCTGATAGAGGCGAGAGCCTACATTCCCGAAACCGACAATACCGGCTTTCAATTGATGCGGATCGAAATCTTTGTGTTTCGCCAGTGCGAACAGGCCGCTGATCACGTACTCCGCTGCGCCTTCGGCGTTGCAGCCGGCGGCATTACTGCAGCCGATATTCGATTTTGCCAGGTAATCCAGGTCGATGTGATCAGTGCCGATAGTCGCGGTACCGACGAATTGGACCGGGGTATCCTCAAGCAGGGCCGCGTCGATGCGGGTTACCGTTCTGATGATCAGGCACTGGCAATCGCTGAGATGCTCGCGCCTGATTTCGCGCCCGGGCATCAGTGTGACCTCGCCCAGGTCCCGAAATGCGTCTGCAACACAGGGGATATTCTGGTCGGCCAGTATCTTCACGACATGCAAAAACGGGCGATCAGGTCCTCGAGCATTTTTATTGTCGGGTCGATGTGCGCCAGCGGCAGGAATTCGTCGGGCTGATGCGCCTGGTTGATCGAACCGGGGCCGATAACGATGGTTTCGGTTTGCATCGAGTTATAGTAGGGCACTTCGGTGCCGAAAGCCACGCTGCCGGTCTTTTTACCGGTGATGTGGGTCAGGTACTGCGCTATTTCGCTGGCCTCGGGAGTGTCCATCGCGGGCAGGCCGGCGCCGAAGATCTGAGTGGTGACGCCAAGGCCGCGGGCTTCGGCCACCTCGGATGCGAGCTGCTCGAGGTCAGTTTGCAGGGTTGCGAACGACATCGCGGGCAAAAAGCGGATATCGATCAACAGCGTACAGGCACCGCAGATCCGGTTGGAATTGTCACCGCCATGAATATGCCCGAGGTTCATCGTCGGTGTCGGAATGGTAAAGGCCGGGTCATTGTATTGCTGCTGGATTTTGTCGCGGTATGCATACAGGGCGGTCATGAACTGGTACATGCCGTCAAGCGCATTGTTGCCGAGCCCCGGATCGCTCGCATGCCCGGATTGACCCACGAATTCGACCGACATCGTCAGGTTGCCTTTGTGTTGTCGAATCGGGGACAGGCCTGTGGGTTCGCCAATAACACAGAAGCGACCGAGTTTTTTACCATTATCAGCAATCAGCTTCGCACCACTCATGGTGCTTTCCTCGTCGGCGGTTGCCACCAACGTGAGCGGTCGATTGAGGTTTTTAAATTTAATCCCGCTGCTTGCCGTGAGCGCAAGCGCAAGAAAACTTTTCATGTCGCAGCTGCCGAGCCCGTAAATGCGATCATTTGCCTCGCGGACTGTGAATGGGTCGCTGGTCCAAAGGGAAGGGTCACAGGGCACGGTGTCGGTATGGCCTGAAAGCACCAGGCCATCGCTGCCGCTGCCGGCACGCGCAATCAGGTTGAATTTATTATTGTCTATGGGCTGGATTTCGATCTCGAAACCAAGGCCTTCACTCCATTCGGCCACCCTATCGATAACACCACGGTTACTCATATCCAGGTCGGCGTGCACGCAGCTCACCGACGGAGTTGCGATTAATGCCGCGATCATTTCGTGCGTCTCTGGAATTCGATTACTCATAGACCGTTATTCCGTGACCCACATATCGTCATTCCGTTCACCATATAACCTAATTCCCGGTTAATCCAGATAACGTCATTCCGGCCCCCGAGCCGGAATCCATTGTTGTATAAATTGAGTTTTGCAAGCATATGGCGCACCCAAGATGGATCCCGGCTCGGAGGCCGGGATGACGATTTTACGCAACATATGACGTACCCGGGATGACGACTGCTGCAGGATATGGTGATTGCTTGCTAATCTAACTACTCCAGCTATTCAGGAAGATCGGTTACCGCGCCTTCGGAAGCGGAGCTGACCAGGCGCTCGTACTTGGCCAGTACACCGCGCTTATAGCGGGGTTTACGTGGTTTCCAGGCATTGGCGCGACGCTTGAGTTCGGCCGCGCTCAACTTGACGTTGACTTCGCGTTTCTCGGCGTCGATGGTGATGATATCGCCATTCTTAAGCAAGGCGATGGGTCCACCGACCGCGGCTTCCGGGGTAACATGTCCAACCACGAAGCCATGCGAGCCGCCGGAAAAGCGGCCGTCGGTCAGAAACGCGACATCCTTGCCGAGGCCTTTACCCATGATGGCTGATGTGGGCGACAGCATTTCACGCATGCCGGGACCGCCTTTCGGGCCCTCGTAACGCACCACGATGACGTCGCCTTTTTTAACGGTACCGTCGAGAATCTTTTTCAGCGCCTGCTCTTCGGAGGCGAAAATGCGCGCCTTGCCGGTGAAATGCAGCCCTTCCTTACCTGAAATCTTCGCGACCGAACCTCCGGGCGCCAGGTTACCGCGCAGGATGACCAGGTGACTGTCCTTCTTGATCGGGTTATTGAGCGCATGCACGATATCCTGACTCTTGGGGTAGGGTTTTACCCCAGACAGGTTTTGCGCCAGTGTCTTGCCGGTGACGGTCAGGCATTCTCCGTGCAGCAAGCCTGCATCGAGCAGCATTTTCATCAATGGCTGAATACCACCGATTTCGATCAGTTCTGACATCATCGCCTTGCCGCTGGGGCGCAGATCGGCGAGTACCGGTACGCGCTTGCCGATGCGCGTGAAATCGTCGAGCTTGAGGTTGACCCCGATTGACGAGGCCATTGCCAGCAGGTGCAGCACCGCGTTAGTCGAGCCACCCAGGGCGATGACAACCGTAATCGCATTTTCAAATGCCTTTTTGGTCATGATGTCGCTGGGACGGATATTGGCCTTGAGCAAACGCATCGCCGCCTTGCCGGCCTCGATGCAGTCCTTTGTTTTATCGTTCGAAATCGCTGCCTGTGCGGAACTGTTGGGCAGGCTCATTCCCATCGCCTCGATCGCCGAGGCCATGGTATTCGCGGTATACATGCCTCCGCAGGAACCCGGTCCCGGGATCGCGGTGCATTCGATATCCTTGAGCTCCTTCTTGCTGATCTTGTGCTGCGCCTGTGCGCCGACCGCTTCGAATACTGAAACCACGTCGGTGCTTTTATTCTTGTGACAGCCCGGCATGATGGTGCCGCCATAGACAAATACGGAGGGTCGATTGAGGCGTGCCATGCCCATCAGGCAGCCGGGCATATTCTTGTCGCAACCACCAATCGTAACCAGCGCATCGAAACCCTGGCAGCCGGTGACTGCTTCGATCGAATCGGCGATAACCTCGCGCGACACCAGCGAGTATTTCATGCCCTCGGTGCCCATCGAAATGCCATCGGAAATAGTAATGGTATTAAAAACGACCGCTTTGCCATTGGCAGCGTTGGCGCCTTCGGCGGCCTTTAATGCGAGGCGATCGATGTGCATGTTGCACGGTGTCACCATGCTCCAGGTCGATGCGATTCCAACCTGCGGTTTTCTGAAATCGGCGTCGTCGAAGCCGACCGCGCGCAGCATTGAGCGGCTCGGGGCGCGATCGACGCCGTCGACGACCAGCGATGAGTATTTACGCGGATTAGCCTTTCGTGATGCGGTTTTTTTGGTGGTCATAATGTCATTATTTCTGGATTTTGAAGAATCGCCGTAGGTTAGGCAAAGGCGGTAGGCGATGCAAGCGAATAAATCGGCCCTCAAAACCCAATAATCCAGATTCTTGCCTATACTCCTTCTAATCCGGATTTAACCCGATTGGTTCATGGTCGAAACGATTTTGGTAGCTGTACTTTCCGCGCTGATCAGCGCAACTCTGACGTGGTACTTGCTAAAGGGTTTCGCGGCAAATCGGGCCCGTCGGCAAAGGCAGGATAGCAAGGATAGACTGCATAACCTGATAGAAGGCACGGTCGGAACTACCGGCGAAACCTACTTTTATGCCCTGGTCCGGGAATTATCGCAGTTCCTTTCAATTGATACGGTATTCCTGGCTGCCGGCTATGGCGACGAGCAGCAGGATTACCAGTCCCTGTCTTACTGGTGTGACGGCGGTTACATCATGAACCACAACGTTTCCTTAAAAAACTGTCCCTGCGCCGAAAGTGGTGCCTTCTGGTATCTCGAAAATTCTGCCTGCCAGCTATTTCCCGATGCGAACTTTTTAAGGCAGCGATTTGGTGCTTCCGGTGTATTTGCGGTAAAGCTGCAGGATACCTCCGGTCGACAGATCGGGGTGCTGGCCGGTACCAGTCGGAGCAGATTAGACCTTGAAAAAAGCGATATCCACGTGATCAAGCTGTTTGCCGCGCGCGCCGCCGCCGAACTGGAGCGTAAGCTCGCGCTCGGCGAAACCCTGATGGAAAAGGAACGTGCGCAAGTCACCCTGCACTCGATCGGCGATGGTGTCATTACCACCGACAACAAAGGTTGCATCGACTATATGAACCCGGTGGCCGAGGCCTTGACCGGTTGGCGCTACCACCAGGCGATGGGCTTATCGATGGAAGCGGTGTTGCATCTTGAAGACGAGCAGAGCGGGAAGGTGATTCCGGACCCGGCACAGCATTGCCTGTCGGAAAAGCGTGTGATTGCGCCGAAAACCGATAACGTCCTGATATCGCGCAATGGTGATCGCTACTCGATTCAGGGCACCGCGGCACCGATGATCGACGGCCAGGGCAACAGCATTGGTGTGGTGCTGGTATTTAAAGACGTGACCGATTCACGCCGCATGCAGAAAATGATGGTGCACCAGGCAACTCACGACCCATTGACGGGCCTGGTCAACCGCACCGAGTTCATAGAACGACTGGAGCAGGCCCTGCAATCGGCCAAGGATTTCGAAAACACGCACGCGCTATTGTTTCTTGATCTTGACCAGTTTAAATATGTGAATGACAACGCGGGACACGTGGCGGGCGACGAACTGCTGAAGCAGATTTCATCGCTGCTCGCAGGCCAATTGCGCGGTCGCGATACCCTCGGTCGTCTCGGCGGCGACGAATTCAGCGTGTTACTGGAAAACTGTCCGCTACCCAAGGCCAGTAAAGTCGCCGAAATGCTGATCGGCGTGGTCCGTGAATACCGTTTCACCTGGGATCAAAAGACTTACCAGGTCGGGGTTAGCATTGGCATCGTCCCGATAACCGCGGAAACGACGACCTGCAAGCAGTTAATGCACGATGCTGACCAGGCTTGTTACGTCGCCAAGGATAAAGGTCGGGGGCGATATCACACTCACAGCAAGGCTGATACAGGGTTGCGCCTCAGTCCGGGTGAGAAGTTGCAACGTAAGGATATCCAGGATTCGCTCTCGAATGAGCGTTTTCTGCTGCTATACCAGCCAATTATTGCGCTCGACCCGGAACAGGCCAGATTACATACCCGTGCCGAGATCCTGTTGCGCATGCTGGACGAAGCCAATAACGTGATTACGCCCGGTGCATTCCTGCCGGCTGCGGCACGTTGCGGATTGCTGCCGCAAATTGACCGTTGGGTTATCGACCGGGTGTTCGGGGCTTATTCGCATATCTTCATGCAGAATCCAGGCCTGGTACTGAATTTGAATCTATCCGCGCCATCTGTTGCCGAGGATTCGCTGCTCGATTTTATTTTGCTGATGTTTGACAAAACGGTCGTCAAACCGCAGCAAATCTGTTTCGAAATATCCGAAAGCACACTAAGCCACAATCTTGCGAACGCGAGTCGGCTGGTTAAGCGTTTACGAGCCATCGGCTGCAGTTTTGCGCTCGACAATTTTGGCAGCGGGCTGGCCAGCTTTGCCGCACTTAAGGATTTGCAGCTGGATTACGTGAAAATCGACGGCAACCTGATTCGCGACATTTGCACCGACGAAATCGATCGCACGATGGTTGAGTCAATCAATTCCATGGCACATTTACTGGATATCAGGACGATAGCCGAAAGTGTCGATGGTGAGGCAACTATCGAGAAACTGAAATCGATAGGTGTCGATTATGCGCAGGGTTACTACCTGGGTGAACTGTCGCAACTGGATGAAATCGGCAGTGCCGATCAGGATCAATCCCTCTCCGAGATCCCGGTTAACTGACCGCGCAAGCGGGGTTGACCTCTGTTTATCAAGATTAAACGCCGACTTTTTTAGAGCGTCGCTCCAGGATTAGCGTGTTGCGCCAACGGCCGTCGCGCTGGGCGATACGCTCGCGAATCCCGACTTCCCGGAAGCCGTGTCCCAGGTGCAGTTTGAGTGTCGCCTGGTTTTCGGGAAAGATGGATGAGTAAAGGCTCCAGATGCCACTGCGCTCGGATTCTTCCACAAGACGAGCCATCAGCTTGCCGCCGATGCCCAGTCCAAGAGACCCGGTGGCGACATAGATACTGACCTCTGCGACGCCGCGATAGCAGTCCCGTACTGACACCGGAGTCAGGGCCGCCCAGGCCTGCACCATGCCGTCCTGCTCCCAGACCAGTCGAGAATGGGGGAGATATTTCGCTTGCCAGGTATCCCAGTTCGGCGCCTCGATTTCGAACGAGGCTTCACCCGTATCAAGCCCCTGCTGGTATATTTTGAGTACCGCCCTGGAGTCGGAATTTCGCAGTTTTCGGATCATCAATTAGCTTTATACTGGGATCTGGGTGTCGGACGCAATAGGCACTATTCAATAAAAGTGGTTCTTAGTAAGCGATCTATACCTTGGCTGAAAGCCATTGTTATGTTACTTTTCGTGCAC
>CAXMSP010000063.1:0-30129 GCA_964196225.1 uncultured Gammaproteobacteria bacterium
ATCGTCGATCAGTTTAATACCGCGGCACTTTACATTACTCATGATCTGGCGGTCGTGGCGCAGATGGCTAATGTCATTAAAGTGCTGCTCAAGGGAGACGAGGTTGAGGAAGCCGATACCAGGACCATGCTGGAAAATCCGCAGGATGACTACACCAAGTCGCTGTGGGCGGTACGCGATTTCAAAAAAGACCAGGTGCCTCGTCCGTCCGACTCTGCACCTCTGATCTCAGTGAAAAATATCGATGCAGCCTACGGTGATACGCCGGTACTGGAAGATGTATCGTTTGATATTTTTTCCGGGATGACGGTTGCGGTGGTAGGCGAGTCAGGTTCCGGCAAGTCGACGGCGGCAAGATGCATCACCGGGCTGTTACCGCCGACCAAGGGAGAAATTTTATTCCAGGGTACTGCGTTGCCACCGGATTATCGTGATCGCACCAAGGATCAGCTGCGCCAGGCGCAAATGATTTATCAAATGGCGGATACCGCGCTCAATCCAAAAGTTAAAATCAGCGAGATCATTGGGCGCCCCGCAGCGTTTTACAGTGGCCTGCATGGACCGGAACTGAAAAACCGGGTTGACGAAATATTGGATTTGATCGAACTGGATCCTGCGCTGTACTACAACCGCTACCCACCGGAGCTCTCCGGCGGCCAGAAACAGCGTATCGGCATAGCCCGTTCGCTCGCGGCAGAACCGACGTTTATCATCTGCGACGAGGTGACCAGTGCGCTGGACCAATTGGTGGCGGAAGGTATTCTGCGCCTCCTCGACAAACTGCAAAAGGAAATGAACCTCGCCTACATGTTCATTACCCATGATCTCGCAACGGTGCGATCTATTGCTGATGAGGTCGTGGTCATGCAATATGGCAAGGTGGTGGAACAGGGGCCGAAGGATGTAATGTTTACACCACCTCATCATGCATACACGGACCTCTTGCTGTCCTCCGTACCGGAAATGGATCCAGACTGGTTGACGACCCTGCTCGAAGAGCGCGGCGTCGATAGCAATACTGAAGTGAATAACCCCTAACGACATTCATTTACAGGTATGAGGCCTTCTCCGCACAAAGTGCCCGCCGCAAGGTGGGCATTTTTTTGTTCTGCGCAAAAGCCTGTTCCTGCTGTCCCGATACAGTAGGCCCATAGGCATTTCATAATCGGGCTTAAATGAATTTACTCAAGTCGATACTGACCTCTTTGTTGGACAGTCTGCGCGACTTACTGCCGATCATACTGGTCATCGGTTTTTTCCAGTTTGCGGTATTACAGCAACCGATTCCGAACTTCGGCGAAATAGTCCTCGGAGTCGTTTTTGTAGTCATCGGCTTAACCTTGTTTGTGCAGGGCCTTAACATGGGCCTGTTCCCTATCGGTGAAACCATGGCTTACGAGTTCGCCAGCAAGGGCAGTACCTTCTGGTTGTTAAGTTTCGCTTTTGCACTCGGATTCGGTACCACGGTCGCCGAACCGGCGCTGATCGCGGTAGCCGGCGAGGCCGCAAAGATTGCGGCTACCGGCGGCATGATCGAAGCCAGCGAAGAATCCATGGCATCCTATGCACAGGGCCTGCGCTTAACGGTTGCACTCTCGGTCGGCTTTGCGATCATGATTGGCGTTTTTCGCATCATCAAGGGCTGGCCGATTCAGTACCTGATCGTGGTTGGCTACACCGGGGTTGTCATCATGACGTTTTTCGCACCCAAAGAAATAATCGGCATCGCCTATGACTCCGGCGGCGTTACCACGTCGACGATCACGGTACCCCTGGTAACCGCGCTGGGGGTTGGGCTTGCAAGCTCAATCAAGGGGCGCAACCCGATGGTCGACGGATTCGGCCTGATCGCGTTTGCGTCGCTGACGCCGATGATTTTCGTCATGGCCTACGGCATGGTGGTTTGACGCCCATGATACAGATCTTCATCGATTTATTTCACACGCTGGTGGCTACCGTCTGGGATGTGTTACCCATCGTGGTAATCCTGTTCGGCTTCCAACGCCTCGCATTTCGCAAACCGATCGCAAATCGAAAAAAAGTAATCACCGGCTTTTTGCTGGTACTACTGGGCCTCGCATTTTTTCTCGAGGGCCTTGAGGCCGCATTGTTTCCGCTTGGCAAATTGATGGCGCAACAGTTGACCGACCCCGCCTTCATAGCAGGAGATGAGATCGGCCGGGTACTCGAGTGGTGGGATTACCAGTGGGTTTACCTGTTTGCGTTCGCCATCGGTTTTTCGACAACGATTGCCGAGCCTTCGTTGCTCGCGGTCGCGATCAAGGCCAACCAGGTCTCGGCCGGCAGTATCGGTGTCTGGGGCCTGCGCATCGCGGTTGCGATCGGTGTCGCCATCGGCATCGCCCTCGGGGTCTACCGCATTGTCACCGGCACCCCGCTTTACTGGTACATTATTAGTGGTTACGTGTTTGTGTTGATACAAACCATGTTTGCGCCGCGCCTGATTATCGCGCTGGCCTACGATTCCGGCGGTGTTACTACATCTACCGTGACGGTACCCCTGGTAGCGGCACTCGGGCTGGGACTTGCCAGTACCGTGCCCGGTCGCAACCCTTTGCTCGACGGCTTCGGCTTGATTGCCTTTGCCAGCCTGTTTCCGATAATGTCTGTACTTGCCTATGCCCAGTTGTCTGAATGGAGCGCCAGGCGCAATAAGAAGACCCCAACCTAGTGAGAAATCATCATGCACTTTAAACTAATCATTGCACTGACCGAGGATTCGATAACTGATAAAGTTGTCGTAGCCGCCAGGAATAAAGGCGCCACCGGGTCAACCGTTATTTCCAGCGCCCGCGGCGAAGGGATGCAGGTTGCCAAAACTTTTCTCGGCCTGAGCCTGGAAACACAAAGAGACGTGGTATTACTACTGGTCGAAGAACATATGTGTCGCGATATCCTCGAGATCATCGAGGCTACCGGGGAGTTTGAAGCCCATCCTGGTTCCGGCATTGCTTTCAGTATCGACGTCGACGATGCGGTCGGCGTAATGCAACAGATCAACCAGTTGTCTGAAATTGTTGAGGAAGAGATATGAGTGAAAAAATTACGGTTCGGGTAAAGGATGTCATGTCACCGGACTTCGATCTCGTCGATGGTATGGATACCGTGGCGGACGTGTTAAAGAAATCAAGCCACCCCGAATCCAAGTGTTTCATCGTCGATACTCGACATGAGAACGATGAATACGGAATCGTATTGTTATCGGATATCGCGAAGAAGGTTCTAGCCATGAATAAGTCGCCTGAACGAATCAATATCTACGAGATCATGTCGAAGCCCGTGGTTAGTGTTGCCCCGGGGATGGATATTCGCTATTGCGCACGCCTGTTCGAAAACTTCGGTATCGGTCGTGCACCGGTACTGGACGGTGGCAAAGTGATCGGCATAGTCGGGTATACCGATATCGTGTTACATGGCATTCGTGACCGCCTGCTCTAGGGCGTCAGGCGCAACAGCGTTTATACTTTTTACCGCTACCACAGGGGCAACTTTCATTTCTACCCGGTTTCCAGGGTTGAAAAGTGGGCGTTAACAGCTCACCGGTGGTATAGAGCCACCTCCCCTGCATTACGACGAAATTACTTTTCTCATGCATCGCCTGCACCTGCCCATTCACCAACAGACGCGCTTCGAATTCCACCATCGCCAGCTCGTCCTGCTGATCACTGGCAATAATCGTGAGATTGATCCAGCGGACATCGGGATCGGTAATTAACTCCGAGGGCCTGAAATCAGGGTGCCAGGTTTCGGACAAATATTCAGTGTCATCAAGCACATAGGCGCAATAACGCGAACGCATCAGCTGCAGCGCGTTTTCAGGCAGCTCGCGTTGTGATATAAATCGACCGCAGCACTGGTCAAACAATTGACCGGAATGACAAGGACAGTTCATAAACTAACGATAAAAGGATTACTATATCACCATGTCTCAAGCACTTGATATTCTGCGCAGCCGCTTTGGCTACACGCAGTTTCGTTTTCAACAGCAGCAGATCATTGACTCCCTGATTACAGGACAGGATGCGCTGGTTTTAATGCCAACCGGGGGCGGCAAATCGCTGTGTTACCAGATCCCGGCAATGGTACGCGACGGTACCGGCATTATTATTTCTCCATTGATCGCGCTGATGCAGGACCAGGTTGACGCGCTCGCACAAAATGGCATCAACGCGGCATTTCTGAATTCGACCCAGACGCTCGAACAGCAGCGACAGGTCAGGCAACAACTACGTGCCAACGAAATCGATTTACTCTACGTCGCACCTGAACGCGCCCTGGGTGATGACTTCCTGGAGATGCTCGCGGAATGCCGGATCGCGCTGTTTGCCATCGACGAGGCGCACTGCGTTTCGCAGTGGGGGCACGATTTCAGGCCCGATTATCGAAAGCTGACTCGGCTACACGAGCACTTTCCACAGATTCCTCGCATCGCGCTCACCGCGACCGCCGATCAGCGCACGCTGCGCGAGATCGAACAACAGCTGCAGTTACAGGACGCCCAGCGTTTCGTACACAGTTTCGACCGCCCCAACATCTTTTATCGCGTCACCCAGGGCGATAACAATCGCCAGAGATTGTGGCGTTTCCTTCAGGAAAATCATGTTGCAGACGCAGGAATCGTCTACTGCCTGTCGCGCAAGCGGGTCGAACAAACCGCGAGATGGTTGAGCGACAAAGGGCGTCTTGCCCTGCCCTATCATGCCGGGCTCGATAAGCATACGCGTGCCGAGCACCAGCGCATCTTCCTGCAGCAGGAAAGCGTGATTATTGTTGCTACCATCGCCTTCGGCATGGGCATCGACAAGCCAGACGTGCGCTTCGTCGCGCACCTGAACCTCCCCAAGAACCTCGAATCCTACTACCAGGAAACCGGGCGTGCCGGGCGTGACGGTGAGCCGGCCAACGCGTGGATGGCCTATGGCTTGCAGGACATCATTACCCTGCGCCAGATGATGGCGCAAAGCGACGCCGACGATCAGTTCAAACGCGTCTTGCATCACAAGATGGAAGCCATGCTCGGTTTTTGTGAACAAACCGGGTGCCGCCGCCAGACGCTGCTGGCCTATTTTGACGAATCCCTGGAACAACCCTGCGGTAACTGCGACAACTGTGTCGACCCACCGCAAACCTGGGATGCCACGGAAGCGGCACGCATGGCTCTATCCTGCGTCTTCAGAACCGGTCAGCGTTTTGGTGTGAACTACGTGATCGATGTTTTGATGGGCAATACCAGGGAACGCATTGTGCAAAACAGGCACGACCAGCTCAGTACCTTTGGTATCGGTGATCTCGACAACAATGAATGGCGCAGCCTGTTTCGTCAGTTGATTGCTCTGGGTTACCTGTACGCCGATATCGACAACTATGGCGCGCTCAAGATGAGTCCTGACTGTAAGCCGCTGCTCAACGGCGCAAAAGAATTATTGCTACGCAAGTTCGAGAAGTCGTCGAAGGCGGTAAAATCCACAACAACAAAACCCGGAACCGAGCTGCAGGCTGCCGATACGCCGCTGTTCGAAGCGCTACGGCTGCATCGCAAACAGCTGGCGCAGGAACAGGGCGTACCACCCTACGTCATCCTGCACGATAAAACCCTGGTCGCGATCTGCGAACAGCGACCCGACAGTATCGAGGAACTCGAACTGATCCCGGGCATCGGCGCACGCAAGCTGGAACTTTACGCTGCTGAGTTAATCCGCATTACACGACAATTTCCGCACCATGAACCGAACCTGACCAGTGAAATAGACGCTTAATTGACAATCTTTGCGCTTCGTCGCTATTAATAACTAGTCTGGCCCCAAATAATCGAGATCTTCAGATTTTTGTCAAACTAATTATAGATTCCAGTTGTGAAAGCGGCCTTAAACAGACATAGTTCGGATAATCCAGGAGCCCTGACAACACGAGCGCGCAGTCAATAACAGAAATGGATATCAATCAAAGTTTTTTTATGAGAATTAAATCAGCGAAACACATCTTCTTGCTGGTAGTAGCGTTGACTATCGGTGGGCATGTCCAGGCCAATACACAGTTATATGTGGTCAAAGAAAAAGATACGCTAAGCGGTATTCTGCGCGCCCTGAACTATGGCGAAACCTATGCAGAGCTGGTGCCATTTATCGATGAGATCGTGCAAACAAATCCGGGTATATTTGCCAACGGTAACTCGAATTTTGTAATTCCCGGCTCGACCATCACCCTGCCAGATAACCCGAACCTGCCTGAGCCCACATCGATTCCAGAGCCGGAACCGAGCGCGGAGCCGGGGCCAGAACCAGAGCCAGTAACAAAAACCATGCCGATACCCGATACCCCGATTATCGGCAACCTGCAGGCATCGACCGGTCGTATCGAGATCCAGCGTGATAACGAGACAGTAACGGTTACCGGGGGAAAGGATCTATATGCCGGTGATGTTATTTTCACACGCGAGGGCTCGTTGGCGGAGATTACGCTACTCGACAATACTCGAATTTTGATGGGCCCCGAGTCCGAGTTTACTATCAGCGTATACAGCTTCGAGGAATCACGGTCTCAGGGGGAAAATGCGCCAGGTTCGCTGGTGGCCTCATTTCGTAACGGTGTCATTCGAACCATCTCCGGCCTCATTGGCAAGTTCAATGAGAATCAGTTCCAGATCGATTCAACTTTAACCGCAACCATCGAAATTCGCAGCACCGACTTTACCGTACGTAGTTGCAATCAAGTAGAGGTATGCGGTGATTTATACGGTGTTGCGGTCGCGGTTCGGGACGGCAGCGTAAGCTTTAAAAACGATGCCGCCGAAATTGAACTCAAGCAAGACGAATTCGCCCAGGTGCAATCGATCACCGAAGCACCCGTCAGGGCATCATTACCGGAAGGTTTCTTCGATCTACATCGTGATATCACCGGGATCCAGGTACCTGGCTCCTGGTGGCAAAAAGCGATCGAGTACCTAAAGTATTTGTTTTAGCCAGTATCAAGATTTCACGCACTCGAGCCGTTGCGACAACGCCACAATCTGTTGCCAGGTTTGCTGCGGCAGTGCGATACCTTTATCTATTGTCTTCTCACGATGCTCGCGTTCACGTTCACCCGGAATCTCGACGCGTTCGAATCCGGGTGCCGGCGGGCAGTTGCGCAATTCATCCAGAATTTCTTCGGCAATCCGCTGCAACTGACCGGGTTCCCGGTAACGAGAGGTATCAACGGTGAGCAACAGCCAACTACCCTCGGTTTCGGTGGGACCCAGCATCGCCTCGGCGACAATCTCGGCCGCAAGCGCCAGCGCGTAACCCTTGTGACCCCCGGAAGGCATGATTGCACCGCCGCGAAAATAATCCTCCGGGTCGCGCGTAACATTGCCATCAGGATCCATTAAAACGTTATCCGGCAAGCGCGCACCGGCGCTGCGCGCGGCGTAAATCCAGCCACCGGCAATCTTCGAAGTCGCGAAGTCGAACATCATCGGCCCGCGCTCACCGCCAGGTACGGCAATGCTATAAGGGTTGGTCGGCAACATCCCCTGCCTGCCACCATAGGGCGCTACCTGGCGCCATTTTTCACGGCCACCGCCGCCGAAACAGATACTGAGGAATCCCTGGTAAGCCGCGGCCTCGGTAAAAGCGCCGAGCCGTCCGGTATGCCCGACATTACGAATCGCGACGGCCGAAACGCCATGCTCCCTGGCCACCCGGCATCCCTCTTCAATTGCTATGCGCATCGCCGGTATGCCGATACCGCCGTTGCCATCGACAATCGTCGCGCCGCGTTCGGAAGTCCTGATTTCAGCCTCGACATCCGGATGCATATAACCCGATTCGAACTGGTCAGCGTATTGCAGTGTTCGCATCAACCCGTGTGATTCCATGCCGCAAAGATTTGAATCGGCCAGGTGCTCGGCAACCTCGCGCGAAACCTCGGCACTGCAGCCAATATTCTCAAAAATCCCTCTCACCAGCGCAATTATTTCGGGCACCGGAATAACAACACGTTCTTCTTCGAGCTCGAGCTTGCTACGCACCTCGTCCTGGTTCATCGTTACATATTTATTCTGCTAAGGAATTGCTAGTATAGTGATCGCGACCCGATAGGGAATACTTCCAGAGTCGCAGTAATCAGGATCAGATTAATCAAGGACAGTATCTGAACGTTTAAACGTTATCGATAAACACATCTAAAGGGGTCGACTCGATGAAGTCGGTATTGGCATTTATTTTACTAACGCTATCGTCACTGTGTGCTGCGGCAGATCGGATTATGGTAATGCCCGCAATGGAACCTTACTTTTCTGAAAATGGCAATGCCGGGTATCAGCGACTCATGCAGGAAATTCTGCGGCGCAGCGGTAACAATATCAATATCGAATATTTACCGCTGGCAAAATCGATCCAGTTTTTCGATCAGAACAAGAATGCCTGCTACCCGGCGGCCAGGAAACTCGCCTTTGGTTTCCTCGGTCATGATGTGATCGATGCCGGAGTTGCCATCAATAAAATTAAAATCGTGATTGCCACGCCGAAATCTGAACCGTTGGTAACGTCCGTAAATTCCCTGAGAAACCGCAGTGTCGCAGCAATAAACGGCAATGTACTGGGTGCGTATGGCATTCCCGTTTCAAATATTACAATTCATTACGTCAACACATATGACCAGAGCGTGAAATTACTCGAGAAAGGACGGGTTAATGCCATTGTAGGTTCGACAGCCGCTCTCATGCCTTACCGAGACAAACTAAACTTCGATGTCAACAACCCGGTATTCTCGGTCGACCAGGGAATTGTTTGCCACCCGGGCGACGAGTCCAGAGCTTTCCTTAAATCAATCCGACCGGCCATACAATCGATGAAAGCCGATGGCAGTCTCAAATCAATTCTGGGTGAATACTACCTGCTCGATTAACCGGCAGGGATTTAGTCGAGACCATCATAGCGTGCATTGGTCCAGGCCTGAGCTGTCTTGAGCCCATGCTTCAAAGACCGACCAGTTAACGTCATCAGTTAATTAAGAACGCCCGGCCAGTTATTGTCTGCAGCTTTTATATGCCCGGGGATATCTTTACGCCAACGCTTGCGTACGCTCGTGTTGAAGTTCAGGTATAGCTTGCCATTAACGATGGTCCAGGCTTCGGGCTCTGTGCTCGCTGTCGCCCCCTTTGAGACTGCGTAGGCGCAGTAACCGCCGTACTGGGGTGCGTATTGTTCCGGATCCGATTTGAAAAGCGCGAGGTTGTCGGCGCTTGAAAACTTGTAAATCGCGCCCTGCCACTTCGTCGAGTACTTGTCCATGCCGGGGATCGGTTCACCAACGGTGAAATAGGCGACCGGATCGTAACCCCGATTAGCATCGTCGCCAGTGGCAAATGTCGCCGGTTTGCCCGCGACCGCCAGCGGCATGAATATCAGCGCAATGACTCCCAACAGAATTCTTTTCATTTTTGTTCCTGGCCGATTAATCGAGGCTTATTCGTCCATATAAACCCGATATAGTTCCGCACTCCTACTGGGCTCTCAAACGATCAAGTAATTGCCGATCCAGCTGTTGATCGATGACCGTCTGCTCCAGATTGGGGGAATGCTCACAAACATAGCCAAACGCGACGCGCCATAATCGATCGAACTGCCCCCAGAACAGCTTTCTCGCCGACGGAAATCGCCTGCCTTCGCCTATTACGATTGCATAGAGCCTGACCGCCTCATCGGTCAACCAGTGATCGCGAACCAGCTTTTCCAGTTCTAACGGGTCCTTGATCGGCAATATCAGTGGTTTATTGTTTTCGATCCATCGTGACAGCACTGCCAGCATCAACGCTGCCTTGTCGGGGAAATGGTTATAAACGGTTGGCTTTGATACACCGCTTATCCTGACCACCATGTCGATGGAAGTGCCCTTGAACCCGTTTTCGAGAAACAGCGGCAACGCGGCGGCAGCAATGTGGTCTTTTTTGGATCTTTGAGCCATAACAGGGTTGAATATATATCGAAATTATGCAAACTATACTAAACCGTTTAGTTAATGTCATTATTTGAATACGTTTTGCGCCCGGAGGCCACGATGATTCGCAGTGAAAATGGTTATTTTGGAGAATTCGGCGGCCGTTTTGTCCCCGAAATCCTGCTACCCGCACTTACCGAGCTCGAAGATTTATTCTTTGGCCTACGCGATGATCCGGCCTTCTGGCAGGAATTCGTAACCCTGTGCCAGGAATTCAGCGGCCGCCCGACACCCCTGACACCCCTGCGAAGATTGTCGAAACAGCTCGGTGGGGCCCAAATCTGGCTAAAACGCGAAGATTTGAATCATTCAGGCGCGCATAAGATGAATAACGTGCTTGGCCAGGGTTTGCTGGTGCAACGCATGGGTAAACAACGCGTTATCGCCGAAACCGGTGCCGGTCAACATGGGCTGGCAACCGCTATCATGGCGGCACGCCTTGGGCTCGAAGCGACTATTTACATGGGTGCCGAGGATATCGAGCGCCAATACTCGAATGTATTCTGGATGCGACAGCTCGGCTCCGACGTGGTCGGCGTCACCACCGGCGCGCAAACGCTCAAGGAAGCACTCGATGAAGCCCTGCGCGACTGGGCGGCCTCGGTCGAAACCACGCATTACGTGCTCGGCACCGCCTGTGGGCCAGCACCCTTTCCAGAGCTGGTTTCCTATTTTCAGAGCATCATCAGCGATGAGATCAAGGAGCAGTCGATGCGTCAAATGGGTCGCCTGCCCGATGAGATCGTCGCCTGTGTGGGCGGTGGCTCCAACGCGATGGGCGCTTTCGGGGCTTTTCTGGAAATTCCCGAAGTTAACCTGGTCGGTGTCGAAGCAGGCGGAATCAGCCTCGAAGACGGTAAACACTCGATACGCCTGTCGCAAAACACCGGTGAAACCGGCATCGCACAGGGTTATAAAACCCTGTTCCTGCAAAACGATGACGGACAACTTGGCGATACCCACAGTATCGCGGCGGGGCTCGACTATGTCGGCGTCTCTCCGATTCTGGCCCACCTGTCGCAACAGGGTCGCGTAATCCCGGAATCGGCCACCGACGATGAAGTCATCGAGGCTTTCAGTCTGTTAATGAAAACCGAGGGTATTATCCCGGCACTGGAATCGGCGCACGGCCTCGCGGGTGGGTTCAAGCGTGCCAAACAGATGAAACCGGATCAAAATGTTGTCATCAATCTAAGCGGCCGCGGCGATAAGGACATTTTCACCGTGGCACGTGCATTTCCACAAGCCGAATGGACCGAATTCCTGCAACGTGAAGCCGTCCGTTCTACCGAAGCACTGGCACAAAAGCGAGGGCACTAATCATGTTTCCAGCACAATATGAAGATTTGCAAATCATGTCCCACGCGGTGATTGGCTTCCCCAGCCTCGAGGAAAACGAGAAGGCAATTGCAGGCCTGGCCGATGCCGGCGTCAAATTGATCGAATTACAGGTACCCTTCAGCGACCCGGTCGCCGATGGCCACACGCTGGTCAATGCCTGCTATGAAGCGCTCAAGCACGGCGGCTCGGTGCAGGCAACGCTTGACCTTGCAACCACCGTCTGCGCACGTCACCCAGAGGTGACTTTTGTCCTGATGAGCTATCTGAACCCTTTATTTCGCTATGGTTTACATGAATTGTTCGAAAAGGCCTCGGCCGCGGGGATAAGGGGCATGATTGTGCCTGACTGGCCGGTTGAAGAGCTTGAACCCTGGCTACCGACGCTCGACGCCCTTGGCCTGTCTCCAATCCTGATGGTAACGCCTAATACGGCGGCCGAAAGGGTCGAAAAAATCGCCAAAGCTTCACGCGGCATGATCTACGTGGTTTCGCGCATGGGCGTAACCGGCCACGAAACCCATTGGGGTGAAAAATTTCAGAACTATATCGCTGAAATCCGTAAGCATACTGATTTACCGCTGGCAGTGGGCTTCGGTGTACGTACCGCCGAGGATCTCAATGCATTGACCGGTAAGGCCGAAGTGGCGGCGTTTTGCTCGCAATACATCGAATGGCAACGCGACGAAGGCAGCGAGGTTGCGGCGGATAGAATGAAATCGATTATCCAGGAAATTGATTCACCACAAGCCTGATCCGCCCCTGCGAGAAAATGCCAGAAACTGGCGCCAGGGTTTCCCGAGTTTCAATTACAATAAGCAATTATGTTTAGCCTGGTTAATTTGTTGTGCCTGGTGCTTGTTGGCCTGGCGGCGCTTTACTGGTGGCAAAGCGGTCTGTTCAAAGGCAGGGCGCGCCAGCTGGCCATGGAGCATTGTCAACAACTGGACTTGCAACTGCTGGATCAAAGCATGGTGATTACCGGCCTTTGGCCGATACGCAATTCCAGCGGAAACCTGGATTTCAGACGAACTTACCAGTTTGAATTTTCTTCAACTGGCGATAGACGTTATCGGGGCGAGTTGATTCTGGAAGGAATGGCATTGAAATCAATCGACCTCGAAACCTACAAAATTCCAGATTCTGAATGACGCATAGAAATTTCGGTAAGCCGAGTATTTTTCATAAAACCTCTACTCCGTTGCCTATACTCTGTCGTCAACCGACTTGTTTATCAACTTTTCACCCGCAGGATTTCCCATGAAAAAATTACTAGTTATTATCAGCATCGTCAGCCTTTCTTTTCTATCCGGCTGTGAGACATTTGATGCTTACACCGGCGAGCAAAAGGTATCCAGTACCGCCAAGGGTGCCGGCATTGGTGCGGGTATCGGCGCAGTTCTGGCCTATCTTAGCAACAAGGACGAAAGCAGCAAAAAGCGCAAGAAAAAGATGCTTCAGGCTGCCGGAATCGGGGCAATTGCCGGCGGTGGTATCGGCTACTACATGGACTCGCAGGAAGCCGAGCTCAGAAAAACCTTGCGCGATAGTGGCGTTAGTGTCGAACGCGACGGCGACAATATCAACCTGATCATGCCGGGTAATATTACCTTTGTCACTGCCGGTCACGACCTCAATGCTGACTTCCATGAAGTGCTGGACTCAGTGATAATCGTCCTCCAGGAATTTGATAAAACCGTCATCGTATCCGCAGGTCACACGGACAGCAGGGGTTCGGAAAAATACAACCAGGCCCTGTCAGAGCGCCGCGCCAATTCAGTGGCGCAATACCTGCTGACAAAAGGCGTTGTCGAAGCACGAATCGAGAGCGTCGGCTTTGGCGAAGGCACGCCGGTCGCTGATAATTCGACCGACGAAGGCAGAAGCATGAATCGACGCGTCGAGTTATCGCTGATACCGATAACTGAAGACAGCTGATAGAGAAAATACAGGCCGGGGTTCAAATCATTCGACCTATACCCCGGCCCTTAGCAACTGTCGTATCCTGCCAGAAAAGATGAACAACATCAGGGCAGCGGCAATACCAATCCATAAGGTCGAGGTCAAAATACCCAGCAAAGTCGATTCGTCAATCGGAGCGCCCTTTTCCAGGCCCGTGGCCAGTCCAAGTAACAACAGCGCAAAAAACAGGCGCTCGGACAGACCCTGCAATGACAGGTAGGTTGCGCGCTGTGCACGCTGAATCCGTGGGGCA
Source organism: uncultured Gammaproteobacteria bacterium (assembly GCA_964196225.1). Classification (GTDB taxonomy): domain Bacteria; phylum Pseudomonadota; class Gammaproteobacteria. Next base: position 13,553 of record CAXMSP010000063.1, read on the forward strand.
ATTGCAGCCCTGACTGGCGCATGCACCAGTGCCATTGGAAAATTTCGCCCACAGACAAGCGCCAGTACAAGCGGACTAACCGCGATCGCCATAGCCGCGACGATACCGAGTTGAACCAGCATCGCGATCGCCAGCACCCCTATCAATCCAAGTTTCGATTGCCACGCAATACTGGCCCTGGCGCCGATCGCACCACCAAACATAGAAATCGAGATTACCATTCCCGATATGAGCGGGGCGTAAGACGAGGCGGCGAGCAGCGGTAGCTGCAGCAGTGTGATATAAGGCTGATAAAACTCGTACACGATATGGGCCAGTGCATATAGCACGATGACGACGAGAAAAATCCAGCCCAGCAAGGGTTCGCGAAGTTTGACGAAACAACTCAACACGACCCTGCCGAAGCTTTGCGGCAGCGCCATGGTCTCGTCGGCATGCACCGGCTCCACAAAACGCCACACTAATACAGCCATAATAATCGCGCTGAACAGTGAAAAAACATACGCCAGGCGCAGGTCGATCAGACCCAGCACACCACCTGACAAGGTTGCGATGGCCAACATGATCAAACCCCATTGCTCGGCGTTTGCTTCACGCCCGGCATACTCACTTTCGCGGCCAAGGGTCTTGAGCGAATCATAAAGTAATGCTGTATCGGTACCCGACTGCATGGCTATCCCCGTCGCAAGCAGGAACTGACCCGCAGCGAACCACCAGAAATGCCCACCGACGATGAAACAACAGTATGATGCAACCAATGCGCCGGCAGCTAGCATCAGTGTTGTGCGACGACCTATCCGATCGGAAAAATAGCCCGATGGAACTTCCAGCACAAAAACAGACAGGTAATAGATCGCGGAAAGCTGGATTACCTGGTCCAACGGCAGGCTCTGGCTCATGTATAAAAAAAACACGGTTATCCAGGCATGCCCGTTGGACGCGGCAAGAAACCAGGGATACAACCGAATATTGTTCTTCAAAGGTGACAATTGTTTGGCTCGAAATTAGCGCAGACAGCATACCTTGATTGCGCTGACTAGCATAAGGATCACAACATAATTTCATCGTTTCATGGCAACTCCCCTGGCAGGGATTTTAATTAATTTGATTTTAATTCGATATCGTACTACATTGTACGAATTCGAACTAAATGACATGAACATTATGAATAAATCTCGACGTAAAACCCTGGCCTTAATCGGAGGCGGTTTCATCGCGGCAGCTGGTATTGGCACAACTGCCTTTGTCACCACCAGGAGACCTAATACTGCACTGGCCCCATGGCAAAATGCTGGCAGCTATGATGATCCGCGCAAAAACGCCCTGTCCTACGCTATATTGGCCCCTAATCCGCACAATCTGCAACCCTGGATGGTCGATCTTACTGGCACTGATACGGTCGCCCTTTACCGTGATCCGGAACGAAGTTTACCGCATACCGACCCTTTTTCACGTCAAATCACGATTGGTCTGGGCTGTTTTCTCGAACAAATGAAAATTGCAGCCACGCAAACCGGGCATGACGTGGGCCTGGAGCTTTTCCCCGCAGGAGAAAACGGTCCAGTGGCGATTGCCAGATTTTCCACATCGGTGACACCTGACCCATTGGCGGGACATATACTTGACAGACGCTCCTGCAAGGAGCCGTACCAGATGACCGCAATCGATGCATCCAGGCTGAGTGCACTGGAGACTTATGCAGATATCGTGACCGAATCCGAAATGGTCGAAAAACTACAGTCGCTTACCTGGGAGGCTTTCCAGATCGAAATGGCGACCCCTCGCATGCTCCGGGAAAGCGCTGAGCTGATGCGAATTGGCAAGCAGGAGATCAATGCTAGTCCGGACGGGATCGACATCGGAGGACCGATGCTCGAGACACTGATGCTAATGGGAATACTGCCTCGCGAAGCACTCATGGATCCCGACAGTGAGGCGACCCAATCTTTTCTCTCTTCATATAAAAATATGCTGATGTCGACACCTGCCTATGCTGTGATCACCAGCGCAAAAAATGATAGGCTCAGCCAGGTAGCAGCCGGCGCGGCCTGGCTTCGTCTCAATCTTAAAACCACCGAGCTCGGATTAGCGCTGCATCCGGTCAGTCAGGCTTTACAGGAGTACCACGAAATGGCGAAACTGTACGATCGTTCCCATGAACTACTCGCTAAAGACGGTGAAACGGTACAAATGCTGGGCCGTCTTGGCTATGGCCCATTGACAAAACCTGCACCTCGCTGGCCACTAGAGGCAAAGCTGTTGAATGGATAGGCAAGACCTGGGACTTTATTTCGTTTTCTTTAATGAGATCGGTATTATCGAGCAACTCATCCGCTCCTTGCTCGAAGCAAAGTTGCCGAAAGGTTTCCTGATTTCACACTTCAGTGTGCTGAACCATCTGATCCGGGTAAAGGATGGGCAGACCCCTTTGGTTATTTCACGCGCCTTCCAGGTACCGAAAACAACGATGACGCATACGCTGTCGATTTTAGAGCGACACGCACTCATTGAGATTCGCTCCAATCCCAAAGACAAGCGCAGCAAATGTGTATTCATCACCGCAGCAGGACGAGCGTTTCGTGAAAAGGCGGTCAACGACATCGCACCGGATCTGCAAGCAGTAGCCAACAGGTTCCCGGCCGATAAAATGTCAAAAATAGTGCCCTACCTGGCCGATATCAGGCAGTTTCTCGACGATTATCGCAACTAAACCTGGCTATCTAGTTCCCTTATCATTACATCGGCAGCGATGCAACGATCGCGGGTCACCATCAACGGATTGATGTCCATTTCGACGAGGCTGCGATGATGCGTTGCGGCAAAATCTACCAGCGCGCGAATGCTGTTGACGACAAGTTCGATATCGGCAGCGGGTTTACCGCGAAATCCCTGCAGCAATTTAAAACACTTGAGATCCTGCAGCGCGTTTCGAATTCGCGCATCGCTGGTCGGCAGCAACAGTGTTTTTGCATCGCGAACCAGTTCAACCAGCACGCCGCCGCTGGCAATCACCAGCAGTTGACCAAACTGCGGATCGGTATTAATACCGATCATTAACTCGGCAATGACGTCCTCGATCATCGATTCAACCACGACCTGTTCGATCACGACTTCGGGTGCTGCCTGCGCAACCGACTCCCGCATGACCTCGATCGCGCTGCGAAGTTGCTCCGCATTCTGAAGATTAACCTTGACCGCACCGGCTTCCGACTTATGCGGTAACTCGACGGACACCACCTTGAGTACCATCGGGTATTGAAGATCGTCGATGATCCCGTCGATGGCATCGATGCTGCATATCTTTCCTGCCGGGATCTCGATCCCCGCCGCACTCAGCCTCTGCTTGCCCTGCCACTCATCAACGACCCGGACAGCGCTCTCTCTAACCGGCGTTTCCAGAATTCTGAATTCAGGCGCTTGATCACCGGACAGAACCTGGTCGCGAATTATTCCGTAGCGGCATGCGTTCACGATTGCATCCAGGCCCGTATCGACGCCCTGCAGTGGGGTTACGCCGCCGGCGATCATAATCTCACGCGACTCACGATCGATATTTTCGGGCAGGTCACTGCACACCGCGGCAGGCACAGCGAGTGTTTTGCAGGCCTTGATGAAGGATTTTGCGTCATTGCGATACAGGCTATTGTCCGCGTGGATATGTGGTGGCGGAAAATCCTGTATTACGACGGCTACATCGTAACCATCGCTGACCATGGTCTGAAAAACCTCGGGCATTAGTTCGGTGTTGCCCCACAGCGGCGTCGTGTAATCGAGCGGATTTGCCGCGGTTGCAATATCGGGCAGCAATGTAACCAGGGCTTTTTTAGCCACATCCGAGGGTTGCGAGAGATCGAGTCCGACTCGATCGCAGTAATCGGCAACCAGCGCCGCATCTCCCCCGGAACAGGTAAAAGCGGCAAGCTTGTTACCTTTGGGCGCACCGGATACCGACAGAAATTTTAAGGTTTCTAGCATTTCGACCGGCGAGCCGACCCGTATCATGCCAAGCTGGTCGAACAGTGCCTGGAACGCCTGGTCGGTGCCGGCGAGCGAACCGGTATGGCTGATTGAAATTTGCGAGCCGAGGCTCGATTTACCTGCCTTTAATACCACGATCGGTTTATTCGCGATGATCGCCTTGATCGCGACATCGGCAAATTTCTGGATATTGCGGATTCCCTCGATGTATAAACCGATCGCCGCGACAGCGGGGTCGTCCAGTAACACGTCGATATAATCCTCGATCGCAAGCACCGCCTGGTTGCCCGCCGAAATCACGTGCGTAATCGGCACCGAACGATCGTTCATGATCATGTTAGCCGGCAGCATGCCACTTTGCATGATCAGTGCAACACCTTGATGACAACGGTGATTGCCTGCACCAAAAGGCCATAGCATGGCACCATTGGTGTAATTGACCAGCCCGTAGCAATTCGGTCCCACTAGCGCCATCTCACCAGCAGCCTCGACCAGTTCAGCCTCGGCGCCCTGACCGGCAGCGCCCAGTTCACCATAGCCCGCGGTAAAACAGGCCACGCCGCCGGCGCCGATGCGGCTGAGTTGTCTTACGGTTTCGGTTGCGGCCGTTCGCGGTGTCGCCAGGAACACTGCATCCGGTGCTTCAGGTAGATCCTCAACGCTGCCGTAACAGGTCATGCCGCCGAGCGTTTCGCGCCGCGGATTAACGCCCCATACCGGGCCATCGAACTGTGCCGCGCACTGGCGCGCGCTGAAGTCCGCATCGCTACCGCCGATGAAAGCGATATGCCTTGGCGATAACAGGCGGCGCAGGTTCTCAGGCAATACCGGCATCAGGACTCATACGGACGCAACAATGAGCGCGAAATAATATGACGCTGGATTTCCGAAGTGCCGTCCCAGATCCGATCGAGACGCGCATCGCGCCACAGGCGTTCGATCGGTAATTCTTCCATCAAACCCATACCGCCGTAAATCTGGATCGTACTATCGGCAGCACGCCCTACCGCCTCCGAGGCAAACAGCTTGGCCATGGCTGCATCATTGGGCTCCATGATGCCCTGGTCGGCTTTATCGGCGGCATGCATCACCAGCAGGTCAGCCGCCTGCAGGTCAGTTGCCATATCGGCTAGCTTGAACGAAGTTCCCTGGAACTTGCCAATCGACTGGCCGAATTGCTGGCGCTGGGCGGCATAGCTGGTAGCCAGTTCGAGCAGGCGTTCGATTTTTCCGCAGGCCGCCGCAGCCACCCAGACACGCCCCATCTTGAGCCACTTGTCGGCAAGCTCAAATCCCTGGCCTTCTTCACCGAGGATCAGACTTTGATGCACCCGGCACTGCTGAAATGATAACTGCCAGGTATGGTAAGCACGCTGTGCCGCGCAGCGCGGGCCGCGCTGGATGGTAAAGCCGGGTGTACCCTGGTCGATCAGGAACGCGGTAACCAGCTTGCGCTCGCCGCGTTTGGTTTGCTGCACCCCGGTCCACGCAAACAGTATCGCGAAATCCGGCATGACCGGGCTACTGATAAAGTGCTTTGAGCCGTTGATAATGAAATCATCACCGTCGCGTTTAGCGGTAGTTGCCATCGACAGAATATCCGATCCGGCGCCCGGTTCGGTCAACGCAAAAACCTCTTTCTTTTCACCGGTAACACACGGATTTAAATAATTTTCCACCTGATCACCGCTGCAGGCCATCAATATTTCGGAGGGGCGGTGAATATATCCGTGCAGGCCATAGCTGGTCTTGCCGAGTTCGCGTTCGAACAGTGCCAGGGTTTTATAATCGAGCCCGCCACCGCCGATTTCCTCGGGCAGATTAGGAGCGTAAAAACCCATTTCCAGCGCTTTTTGCTTGATGTGCTGACCAAGTTCCTCGGGCACTTCGCCGCTGCGGTCGACTTCGGCCTCGTGCGGTTCGAGTTCCTGTTCACGAAAAGCCCGTAACGAACGGACGATCATGTCCTGTTCAGCCGTCAGATTGTAATTCATAAAGCCCAGTCCTGATTGGCAAACAAACGTTGCCAATCTTATACCATTTGTTAGGCGAGTCTACTAAACTGCGCGGATCCAGCAGCAAGGTTTTAATTGGGGATAATGATGATTCCAGGTGATGAAGAAGTGCGGGTCGCGGTCGACGGTAGCGTGATGGTGATTACCATCGATCGCCCCAAGGCGAACGCGATAGATCTGCCCACCAGCCGCAAGTTGGGCGAGGCATTTGTCTACTTTCGCGATAACCCAGACCTCAAGGTGGCTATCGTCACTGGTGCCGGCGAAAAGATTTTCTGCGCGGGATGGGACCTGAAAGCGCTGGACGGCGGTGATACCCCGCTGGAAAACTGGTGGGAAGCCGAGGACCCGGAACTCGGGGGTTTCGCCGGCATTACCGAAATGTGGAATCTGAACAAACCGGTCATCGCCGCTCTCAACGGGCTGACTATCGGCGGTGGCTTCGAAATTGCGCTCGCCTGTGACCTGATTATCGCGGCCGAACACGTTGAGTTTGCATTACCAGAATTGCCACTTGGCCTGATACCCGACGCGGGTGCGGTGCAGCGCCTGCCCAAACGCCTGCCCTACAATATTGCGCTCGAGATGCTTTACCTGGGTCGGCGCATGAGTGCCAGCGAGGCGATGCATTACGGGCTTATCAACAGGGTCGTCGCAGCGGATCAACTGATGAATTCGGCACAGGAATGGACGGAAAAATTGTCGCAAGTTGCACCACTCGCACTGCAGTCGATCAAGGAGGTCCTGCGTGCAATCGAATGCGAACCGACCGAGCAGGCGTTTCATAAAATGCGCTACCAAGATCTTCCGACCTACCGGGCGATGCTGTCATCGGAAGATGCGGGCGAAGGCGTCAAGGCCTTCGTCGAAAAACGCGACGCCAAATTCAAAGGTAGCTAGTGTTGAAGGAGCACTATTCATGTTAAACCAGGCACCCGAAAACGTTCGTCGGATCACCTGTATCGGCGCCGGACCAATTGGTGGTGGCTGGGCGGCTCACTTCCTGGCGCAGGGATACCAGGTGACCAGTTACCTGCATGATGCTTCCGAATACGACGCACTGATGCGACTGCTTGAAACGGCATGGACGAGCCTCGAAGCGATCGGGCTTGCCGACGGCGCATCGATGGATAATTTCAGTTGGACTACCGATTTGAAAAAGGCGATCGCACAGGCCGAATTCATTCAGGAAAGCGTGCCTGAAGTACTAAAGTTGAAACAGGAACTGTATAAAACCCTGGGCGATATCGTGGATGCCAACGTGGTAATCGCATCGAGCACCTCGGGGCTTTCGATGACAGACATCCAGGCCGAATGTGCAACCCCTGAACGCACCGTGGTCGCGCACCCATTCAATCCACCCTACCTGCTGCCACTGGTTGAAATGATCGGGGGCGAGAAAACCAGCCCGCATACGCTTGAATGGAGCGAACAATTTTACCGTCATGCCGGTAAGGCACCGCTGGTCATGAAGAAGGAAATACCGGGCTTCATCGCCACGCGCCTGCAGGAAGCCATCTGGCGCGAAGCGCTGCACATGGTTGCCAACGGCGAAGCCACCGTTGAGCAGATCGACCAGGCGGTGGTCAACGGCCCAGGACCGCGTTGGGCCCTGATGGGACCCTGTGAAATCTTTCACGTCGGTGGTGGCGAGGGCGGTATGGCCTATTGCCTCGATCAGTTCGGGCCGGCGCTGAAACTGCCGTGGACGCGCCTGGTGGCGCCCGAACTGACCGATGAACTCAGAAATGCGATGGTCGACGGCTGCGTCGAAATGACCGCAGGACAGGATTTCGCAAGCTTGAGCAAAAAAATGAATGACGGGCTGGTCGAAATCGCGAAAATGAAGCGAAATTTACAAGATCAGTAGTACCACAACCAACCGGGAGAACCTGCTTTATGAATAACGATATCATCATCAGCTGCGCCGTTACCGGTGCAGGCGACACCACCAGTCGCAGTAACCTGGTGCCGATAACGCCACGTCAGATCGCCGACTCTGCGATCGAAGCAGCTAAAGCTGGCGCCGCAGTGGTACACGTGCATGTGCGTGATCCGGAAACCGGACAAGGATCGCGCGATCCCGCATTGTTCAAGGAAACGGTGGACATGATCCGCGATAGTGGAGTCGATATGATCATCAACCTGACCGCCGGCATGGGTGGTGACTGGGTACCGAGCGAAGGAGACCCGTCGCTACCGGGACCGGGGACAGACATGATCGGGCCCGAAGCACGGCTCGCCCACGTGGTTGAATGCAAACCCGACATCTGCAGCCTCGATTGCGGCACGATGAATTTCGGCGGTAACTACATCTATATCAATACTGCGCCCTACCTGCGCACCATGGCGAAGATAGTACAGGAGCTTGGCGTTAAACCGGAACTGGAAGTCTTCGACCTGGGACAGGTTCGACTCGCTCGCAGCCTGATCGAAGATGGCTTGATCGATGCGCCGCCGATGTTTCAAATTTGCCTTGGTATACCCTGGGGAGCCGGTGCCGATACCGAAACCATGGCCGCGATGAAACAGGCGCTACCTGCGGACGCAATCTGGGCCGGTTTCGGTATCTCCAAAATGCAGATGCCGATGGTGGCCCAGGCGATACTGCTGGGCGGTAACGTCCGTGTCGGTCTCGAGGACAATATTTATCTCGATCGCGGCGTACTCGCGAGTAATGGCATGCTGGTAGAGCGCGCTGTTGAAATTATCGAGCGTATGGGGGCCCGTGTGCTCGGCCCGGACGAGGCGCGCTCGAAGATCGGACTGAACTAACCACGGGTAGGAAACAGGAAAAGTGAGAAACGCGTCACCCTTGATAAAATCGTGATTGCATATATATATAACTTATGAGCATAACGAATACACAATTTGCGATTGGACAGGTGGTAAAACATCGCCTTTATGAATTTCGCGGTGTAATCATCGATGTCGATCCCGAATTCAGCAACACCGAGGAATGGTGGCTTTCGATTCCCGAAGAGCTACGACCCCGTAAGAACCAGCCGTTTTATCATTTGCTCGCAGAAAACGAGACCATGGCTTACGAGGCCTACGTGTCGGAACAGAATTTGTTGGTCGATGAAACCGGCGAACCCGTTAATCACCCCCAGGTCCCCGAAGTGTTTGGCGAATTTATGGGTGACAGTTACGCGTTGCCGGATAGCTATCGGAATTAATCCAGCCTGATTTCAATTGCTTTTGTTTCCCGGTCTTCAAACCCCTGCAGATGGCACAAAGCCGAGCTTTTTATCGACGATATTGTTTAACGGCTCGCCCGCCAGGTAATGTCCCCAGTTAGCCATAAACTGGTCGGCCATTGCAATTTCAAATTCGATAGTGTCACCCGACATGTGGGGCGAAATCAGGCAATTCGGCGCACGCCAGAGCGGGTTTTCCTGCGGCAGCGGTTCTTCGACAAACACATCCAGTGCGGCGCCCGCAATCTGGCCATCGTTTAGAGCTGCAAGTAACGCATCCTCGACCACTAACGCCCCCCTGCCAACGTTGATAAAGCGAGCATGTGCGGCCATCGCAGCAAATTCTGCAGCTCCAAACAGGTTTCGGGTTTGTGCGGTTAACGGCGTAATCAATACTACGTAATCGGCGTCCGGCAGGTGGGCATGTAGCTCACCCACGGCGTGAATATGGCTAAAGTCCTTACCGCCTTCACGCGCGCTGCGGCCGATGGCGTCGACCTCCATACCGGCCGCCTGCAACAGGCGCCCTATCGCACGGCCGATCGAACCGACTCCGACCACCAACGCGCGCTTACTGGCGACGGATTCAGTAAGTCGATGTTTCCATTCGACCTTCGACTGGTACTCAAGCGTCTGTGGAATCTCCTTGGCAAAGCAAATGATCATCCCGAGCACCCATTCGGCAATCGGAATATCAAAGATGCCCCGGGCATTGGTGAGCTGCACCTCACTTGCAACCAGTTCGGGAAACATCGCTGCGTCCACCCCTGCACCCGCCCAGTGGATCCAGCGCAAATCACGCGCACTGTCCCAGGCCGCGCGCAGGCTGTCGGCACGAAAATTCCAGCCCAGCATGGCGTCAGCCCCGGCGAGTGCTACGCGCAACTCGTCGGTTGACGTCGCAAACCGCAACTCGGCCTGCTCGCTCAACTCTTTAAGTCGGGGCACCTCGTCAATTCGTTGTGCTCCCTGTATCACCAGGACTGGTTCCAAATTCGTTCCCCTTTATCGTGTGCTGCCAAAGCAGTGCCCTGGCTGGGCGTTTTAAAGTCCGCAGATGGCGGGATTAACTTATTATATCTTCACCTTGCTGTTCAAGGAAAACTCTGCCGCACTTGCGATGCTGGCATCTACGCAGCACATTAAGCCCAACCATCAGTAATTCAGGGAAAACATGCTTTCATATTGTGAAACGAAATTTTATAGTTAGGTATGCAATGAGAGGTTGGTAACCAATGACTGAACAGGCGACGCAGGAATATGACAACAATTTAATGGCTTTACTGGAAGCCCTCTGGGGTGAAGGCTTTATGTCACCCGGTGGTGTTGATGAGGTAGACCGGTATTTGAACGGGATTGAGCTTACGGGACTTACCGTACTCGACATCGGCTGCGGTCTCGGTGGTATTGACATTCACCTGGTTAAGCAACATGGGGCAGCCATGATTACCGGAATCGATGTTGACCAGGCGTTAATTGCCCGCTGCGACTTATTGGCGCAAAAGTACGAAGTTACGGCTCAAATAGAATTTATTTGCGTCGAGCCGGGTCCTCTACCCTTTGGAAATGCAAGTTTCGACATTGTTACCAGCAAGGATTCGATCATACATATCCCGAATAAAAAGGAGCTGGCTGCTGACGTTTACCGGGTACTCGAGCCAGGCGGCTGGTTTGTCGCCAGCGACTGGCTTGCGGGCTACGAAGATGAACCGTCGCACGAGATGAAGGAATACCTCGTGACAGAGGGCCTGGATTTCGGGCTCGCATCAGCAAAAACCTATCTGGAGGCGTTAGAAAGCGCGGGTTTTACTGACATCGAGATTGTCGACCGTAACGATTGGTACCGGCAGCAGGCTCGCCAGGAACGCGAACAAATGGGCGGCATCCTGTACGATGGCCTGGCATCGAAGGTCGGAACCGAATTTCTCGAGCATGAAATCGAGGTCTGGGACAAGATGATAATTGCCATCGATCAGGGTCAATTACGTCCATCCCATCTGCGCGGACGGAAACCAGGTCGGGGCTGAATCGAACACCGCCGAGAGTTCGGCGATGTTCGGCACAACTTCAATATTATTTTTCTACAAACGCTCGTTCGATCACGTATTCTCCGAGATCATTTTTACGGGTTTCGGTAAATCCAAGTTCGTCGAGAATTTCAGTCAAACTAGTCAGCATACTCGGGCTTCCGCATAACATGAATCGATCATGCTCCAGGTTCAGAGCCGGTGTGCCTATGTCTTCAATCAGCTTCCCGGTCTGCAGCAGGTTGGTGATACGGCCGTAGTTAATATATGGCTCGCGTGTTACCGCAGGGTAATAAATCAGCTTTTCCTTAACACTGTCACCGAAATACTCGTTGTGTTTCAACTCGTGGGTAATCAATTGCTGATAGGTCAGTTCATTGATATAGCGACAGCCATGAACCAGAATGACCTTTTCAAAATTTTCGTAAACTTCCGGGTCTTTTATGATCGAAAGAAACGGTGCCAGTCCGGTTCCGGTACTCAGCAAATAAAGGTGCTTTCCAGGTCGCAGGCGATCCCACAATAGTGTTCCCGTGGGTTTCTTGCTGACCAGTATTTCATCGCCAGCAATAATATGTTGCAAGCGGGAGGTAAGCGCCCCCTGCTGAACCTTGATGCTATAGAACTCAAGATGGTCTTCATAGTTTGCACTTGCCATACTGTAGGCACGCATCAGCGGTTTACCCTCGACTTCAATCCCCATCATCGCAAATTCACCGTTGCGAAAACGCAAGGAACGATCGCGCGTGGTTTTTATCGTAAACAGGGTATCCGACCAGTGGTGTACGTCGATTACCCGTTCTTTATGAATTTCGGTCATTGACTATTTCCTATTACGGTTTGGTGTTCCGGGTTTCGAGCTACAGAGTCCTCGACACCAGGAAGGGCGAAAGCTTTATCAAGCGAAACAACCCTGCTATTTGCGGAATTGTCGAGGATCAAGGCATCATCAAAACCACAGAAACGTAGCGCAGTATATTGATCTGGCAAAACATTTCCAACTACTGTCAACCGACCGCTATACCCGCGTAATCGAATTTGTCTACCGATACTGAAAAATCGACCATCATTGAAGTCAGTAGATGTGATCACTATCCGCTCAAGCCTGTCGAGTGGCCCCTCCAGAAACTCAAGCGCGGAATCAGCGGCAACCACAAGCACCCTGGCCTGGTTTTCATCATTTTCGAATTCCTTATCAAGCTGGTACCACTCGTTTGCCGCGATTGTATTTTCGGAAAAATTGAGGTTATCCATAAACCACCGCCTTGAAAGCATCAATGCCAATGCGGTCAAGCGTGGCTAAAAAGTGCTCCCCCTGGTTTAACCGGTTGTGCAGATAGTAACGAACAATAGACTCGACAGCGCTTACGATCGAGTTCCGATCGACGGCGGGACCCAGTCGCTCACCGATTTTGAGGCTCTGATCCGCTCGTCCTCCAAGCGTAATCTGAAACCATTCCTCGCCTCTCTTATCGACGCCGAGAATTCCAATATGGCCGATATGATGATGACCGCATGCATTCATGCAACCAGAAATCTTGATTTGAATATCCCCCAGGGCATGCAACTCATCTGTATCGCCAAACCGATTTTGAATTTCCTGCGCAATCGGTATCGACGTGGTATTGGCGAGACTGCAGAAATCGAGGCCCGGGCAGCAAATGATGTCCTGCACCGTGCCGATATTGGCAATCGATAGATTTGCCTCGTTGAGCGCCTGCCAGAGTTGCACAAGGTCGCTTTCATGGACTAGCGGCAGCAGCAAATTCTGGGTATGAGTTGTCCGTATCAAGCTACCGCTGTACTTGTCGGCCAGCTGAGCAATGAAACGCATTTCTCCCGCCGTTAAATCTCCGGGCGCACGATCAGGGTTTTTGAGCGAAATATAGGCCGATTTGTAGTTGTTAAACTTTGTGCCCAGGGTGTTTATTTCCAGCCATCTCGAATAAGTTTTTTGCTCGTCAGCTGACAGCTTGTCAGAGCCCAGATTTACAGGAAATGGAAACACAGACCGAAATCGGCTCTTAACCGTCGAGATATCCGTGTTCTGGTTCAGCAGGGTTTTCGAATCCAGGTTCTGAAACACGAGTTCGACTTGTCCCCTGAATGGGTCCAGGCCGATTGCCTTTACCAGTATTTTGATCCGTGCTTTATATTTGTTATCTCGCCTGCCATTTAAATTGTAGACACGCAGAATCGCTTCGAGATAAGCAAGCAAATCTGATTTAGGTAGAAAGGCCTTGATTTTGCTGGCGACAACAGGCGTACGACCCAGACCTCCGCCGACGTGAACCTCGAATCCTGTTTCCCCAGCGCTGTTCTTAATCAATTTCAAACCGATGTCATGCGCCATCGTGGCGGCTCGATCGGTGGAGGAACCGGTGAAAGCTATTTTAAATTTGCGCGGCAGGTATTGAAATTCAGGGTGCATGGTCGCCCATTGCCGCACCAGTTCACACCAGGGACGCGGATCGTCCACCTCGGTTGCATCGATCCCCGCTAAATGGTCACAGGTAATATTTCTGATACAACTACCGCTGGTCTGAATCGCGTGCATCTGTACCGCGGCCAGTTCTTCGAGGATATCGGGCACCTGCTCTAGTTGTAACCAGTTAAACTGAATATTCTGCCGCGTTGTGAAATGACCGAAACCCCTGTCATAGGTCTCGGCAATAGATGCCAGCCCGCGTAACTGTCTGGAGCTTAGTTCGCCATAGGGAATCGCAACCCGCAACATCGGTGCATGCCGCTGTATGTAGAGTCCATTCATCAGCCGCAGTGGTCGGAATTGTTCGTCGCTTAATTCACCCGCAAGGAAACGTCGGGTTTGATCACGGAACTGGAACACCCGTTGGTCTACCAGCTGTTGATCGTTAATTGAATAGTTGTACATCGTATCGCCCTAAAAAAATTTGAAAACCAATCAGGGAACACCCTGAATCGTGAGGGTTTTCGGGGAGCGTTACGGTGAGTAGATTAAACTGGGATAGAAATGAAATTAACCGGCACTAGCACACGACAACGCGCCCCGATGTACAGATACAGCAGCACATAGGGTTTTGGTTGCAGGTGTAGTGTTGGTTAATTCTCATAAGCGCTAGACGGTAACAAAAACATATGTCGATGGCAATGCATTTAACACTGATTATCACGGGAGACTAACAACAGTGTTGCCTGCTTGGGTATAATCGCCCGTTCTAAAATAACCAGGGTATCTGGATTACTGCTATGTCTCAGAAACAATCGACTTACGAAGTGGCCCGGGCGCTAATCGATGCCGCTAACAGCGCCGACCCCAACCAGGTGACCGCTGAAGGTAAAGAATGGCCCAAGGAACTGCTTTATTCAGAGCGCATGTCGGATATGCTTGAGCGCTATGCCCCGAATGCCGATGATGCGATGAAGCTCGCGATTCGAGCACAGCATATCGAGCGCTGGAAATCCCCGCGCAATGCCTATCCGATGGATCGCATCGGCTACCTGAAATGGCGCAAGGATCTTTACAAGATTCAAGCCAACCGGGCAGCAGAGCTGATGCTCCAGGCAGGCTTTGACGAAGCAGAGATCGAGCGTGCCAGAAACGCGGTGGCAAAGAAAAATATCAAGGGTAATCCTGATACTCAATTACTGGAAGACGTAACAGACCTGGTCTTCATGGAGCACTACATGCTGGAGTTTGTCGGCAAGCATCCTGACTACAGCGAGGAAAAGTGGGTTGAAATTATCCAGAAGACCTGGAACAAAATGTCCGGCAGCGCCCACCAGTTCGCGCTATCCGGGGCAGTCAAATTACCTGAGCCTTTAGTGCCGCTGGTTCAGAAAGCAGTCTCAAACGATACTGAAAACTCAGGATAAATCAGCCAATGAATACTAATGACACACGACCCCCGGTCTGGGTCGGACACGTAGCCATGCACACTCCGTGCGTAACCGAATCCAGCGAGTTCATGCAGCTATTGGGGATGCGCCTGGTTGCAGACGGCGATGAATTTGCGGTGCTGGAGATGAGGGGCGGTACTCACCTGGTGCTGACAAGCGACCCGGATTCGGCCCTGATCAAGGCTGACTTTGATCTGATGGTTGAAGATCTTGACGCTACCCACGCGCATTGCACAGAGCTCGGATTAGATCCCGGTGACATTGAACGAGGCGATATTCACGATAACTTCGAACTGTGCGAACCCGGCGGAACAGTCATAACCATCAATTCAAGTCACGTCGGCAAATTACCGGTCTGACACAAATTGCGAAGGCCCGCGGGGGAGATATTTCGAAAGAATATCCCGTAGCAACAATTGGGTGGAAGAGGCTTAACTCCAACGCCATTGATAAATCGGGAGTTTTTCGTCTATAGTTAATTTAATGGTATGGAGTTCGGAGGTATCCATGCGCTTTGATCCACAGCAACTGCCCATCACGGAAACCTCGCTTTCCAGTTATTTCAGCAAGCGGCTGAACCGCTACGCCAAACGCTTTCGCCCGCCGCCCCACGAGGACACCTGTTGGTACCTGGGCAGCCTGCTGGAACGCTTCGGTCGCAGTGAACAACTGTTTGCCTATCAAGACGGACAAATGATGCTGCGCCCCCTGGCTCTGCTCTACAGCGATGCCATTCAGGCTGACAACGACCGCGAGCGTTGCCTGATGTTGCAGCAACTGGGGGACATGGCACTTTTTCTCGGCGCGTTGTTTCCGGAACGCTTCATCCGCCACGGCATTCTACAGGACTACTTCATCGGCATGGGCGGTAGCGCTTACGACTACCTGGCCGACAACGCCAAAGCGAACCGGCACATCTTCGCCGAGTTGGCCAACACCTTCACCCGCATGCTGGAGATGGTGGCCAACGCCTGCTCCCGCACGCAGCACCTGACCACCGAGGAGGTGCTGGCCCTTTACCAGCGATGGCTTAGCACCCGCGATCCAGTGATCGAGAGCCAATTGCGCGCATTGGGGATCGAGCTCACAGAGAATGAGCGGTTGCAGTAATTGCCATGAGGGAGTGATTGATTTTTCCGCAGCAAAAAAAAGCCCCGTAGCAACGCTACGGGGCTTTCCAAATTAATGCCTGGCAATGACCTACTTTCACATGGGGAGACCCCACACTATCATCGGCGCAGTTCCGTTTCACTTCTGAGTTCGGGATGGGATCAGGTGGGTCCAGAACGCTATGGTTGCCAAGCAAACCGGCTCGGATTTATGAACTAGGTTCACTCATCCAAATTTGAATACTGTAATAAAGCTAATGTTGCATCGGTATGACGCGACATAACACACAACATAAAGTTGTTTGGGTGTTATATGGTCAAGCCGCACGGTCAATTAGTACCAGTTAGCTACGCACATTACTGTGCTTC
>CAXMSP010000064.1:0-14837 GCA_964196225.1 uncultured Gammaproteobacteria bacterium
GTGATATGAAAAGGCAGGTTAGCCTGATATTCGGGCTTGGAAATTTCTGCCAGGAATTTCATTGCCATTGCCTTGTTTGGCGCACCTTTGGGCATCGCCATGCAGTCGAAGTCATACATAGCCTGATTAAAGGTATAACCGACCTTGGCACCGTCTTTCTTGGCATTATCGAATCGACCGTTCCAACCGGTGATCATATCCACCTCGGCATCCTTCATGAGTTGAGCCTGCTGCGCACCGGAACCCCAGAATACAGCGATGTGTGGTTTCAACTCGCGTATCTTGTTAATTGCACGCATCTTGCCTTCTTTGGTCGAAAGCACTTCGTATACTTTCTCCGCTGGAACACCGTCAGCCATCAATGCCGGTTCGAGCGCGCCGTCGACGTTGTTGGCACGATAGGCACGCGTACCGGGGAATTTTTTAACATCCCAGAAATCGGCCCATGTTTTGGGCGCTCCTGCGCTACCGGGTTGACCATATTTGTCTGTGTTCCAGGCCATGACCGTCGCAAACACATCTGTCCCGACGCAGTAATCGGTATACATACCCGGAATGAAATCTGAAACATCGACGACACTGTAATCAATCTTTTCCAGGCAGCCTTTTTCGGCAGCAGAAGCCGAACCACCCGACCCGGTGACGACCAGATCCCAGGTGACCGAACCGGACTCAACCTGCAGGCAGGTTTTCGACATGCTTGCTCCCGATTCGCGGATTATGGCGATACCGGAGTTTTTAGACGCATCATTAAAAAGAGCGGCATCCTGTGCCGCGCCATAGCTCCCGCCCCAGGAAACGACTGTCACGGGTTCGGCAGATGCAATACCGGTTGCAAAAGTAGCGGATGCCAGGCCAGCAGCCAGCATTATTGACCGGACGCGGTGGGCCGGTTTGGAAATATGAGACATTATGCTTCTCCTTCGGTTGTTAAGGATGGATCAATTAACATTGTTGTTTTAATGGTTCGAGGACTGGCATTTTACAGCTGTCCGCGAAGCCGGATTATAAACAGCCTATCTGAGCTATTCTACTGCTATTCGTACTGGTGTTTTACGATTTAGTCAGCTTTTGATTCTGAAGGTAGTCAGGTAATTTCTGATACCAGGCTCTGAAAAGCCCATTAGAGATAGGTTTTGTCCCCCTCTCCGATCTCATATTTATAAAAATCCCCCAAAATATTATTTCAGGAATCACCAGGCGTCGCTTATCAGTTGCCATAGGAGCATAAATCCTCTGTTTAATCGTCGGTTGGAAGGTGCAGACTTCGATGAATCAACTATGCTTGATCGTGGTTCTTACAGTTTTGAAACTGCGATTGAATAAACAGTTCAGGAGAAGAAAATAATGAAATACCTGGTAAAAATTATCTTGATGGTTGTGTTGTGGTTATCGACCTCGACCGCCTTCGCGGCAATGGTATCAACGCCTCATTTGATTGCTGAGCCAGAACGCGCCCAATTGGTTAGAAACATCGCCGAACGTCAACACGTTGAACAGCAATTAATTGAGCTAGGGCTTGGTCCCATCGACGCCAGCGAGCGCGTTAAGCAGATGACCGATCAGCAAATATCCAGCCTGCAGGGACAAATCGCCGAATTACCCGCCGGCGCAGGTGTCAGCACAACCAATCTTTTGCTGATAGTCATCGTCCTGATCCTGCTTCTGTAAATCCATCTAAAGTTAATCCCTTGAGTTAAACTCGGCCGGGTCTGTCAGACCGGTTGCGGTAGACTTCCAGGGATATCGGCCGGCTCCTCGTCGTCTGCCTGGTGTATGGTGACCTGCGCGAACGGAATAACCCAGCCCTCGTGATTGCATATGTCCACGCAGGTTTGTTGTATCAAGCGTGCAATCGTGAAGTACGAAGCTCCGACATTACCCGCCATTGTCGCGTAGATCAGGTAGTCCAGTGAATTGGTGCCAGCCTCTTTAAACTCTACCAGCAGATCTTTCAGATCGTCGCCGTAGTCGGCCTGCTCGAACGCAGTTTTGAGGCCGGTCATGAAGCGCTCGGGAACGCGATTCAGCGATATCTCCTGGTGCTGATAATCGATTCCGAAGACCACGATAACGCCGAAACCCTCACGCGAGAGATTGCGCACATTAAGCTGTAAAAACTCAGCAGTGCCAAACTGTACGGTACTGCCAACCACCTTGAGCCGAACCAGTTCCACCGTTTGCTGGAGGACCTGACCGAAACTGCCGTCTGGCAGCAGCACGTAATCGCCGGCACGGCAGGGAAACCAGGCTTCGTCGGTGCGAGGGCGTGAAGTCAGTTGAGTCAGCGCCGACAAGGGCAGGCGGATTGAGCCTTCAAGCTCGGGATTGCGTAATTCCGAATACAGGTTAAGTGAGGCGATGCGAAACGGCAGTCCGTTATAGATCACGCGTTCCCCCTCACGAGCGGCGGCAAGGTTGAGCAACAGGCGAGCTTCCTGGACGTAGCGCGGCAGGAAGCGCCAGGCGCCGAGAGCGAGCATGACCAGCGCGATAATAGTCAGTGTCAGCAACAACAGGTCGCCGCGTATATAGAACACCGACAGCACAGCCATCGAGACCAGCAGAATTGTCAGCAGGTGATAGCCGTAAAGTAGCAGGCGAATTTTTGCGGCGTGATCTGGATGCTGTGCAGGATGACGCCAGGATTTTACCAGCCGGCGCAGCGTCCGCATTGCAAACCACAGGACGAAACCGGTGCCTAGAGCGAGCAGTAAAGTTAGCCCTCGGCCCCAAAAAAAATCGTTCAAGACGCGACTTATAGTTCCGAGTAAATCAATTTTCTCCTGTTCGAGGTTACCTAGCTCGACGCGCGAGATTTCAAGTGAACGTTCGATGTCCTTGCTGCGCTCCTGCCAGGAAACTGCCACGTTAGCCAGCCCCTCGGCGACTACCGCCGGCATCTCGTGCTGGTCGAGCAGTGCAATGGATTTGGTTGCTTTCCTGGTGATGTCCAGTTGCTGCTCATACAGGTTAATGGCACTGCGCAGTTCCTCAATTCGGCGAGGTTTCTCGGTCGCTTCTTTGAGGCTGTTTAACAGTGGCCGGGTGATCTGGAGCAGTTCGTCGCGCCAGTCAAGCTTGCTGTCCTCGGCATCGGTCAGGTTACGCAAATTTGCACCACCAACAGCGATATTTTCGAAGGACCTGGTCAGTCCGCCAATGGTTTCCCGGAGTGTGGCGATCTGTTGGTTGAGCTTTTCCTTGTCAGTTTCATCAGCGACTTGGAGTTGTTCGAGTAAATTCCTGATCCGTTCACGCTTTTCCTCCAACGCTTCCTTGATCGCGAGGAGCTTGCGGATCGACTGGGTCTGCTGGGTCTCGGTAGCTTGCGACGTTGCCGATGTGGCCTCCGACTGGTCCGTCTGCGCTCTTGCCACAGGCATGCTCAGCAAGGTAGCGGCAAAGACTGCTATTAGCCATGGGACGATATTTCTTTTCAAGGGGTTGCCTCGCCGTCGGTTACAGGGAGCTTGTATTGTCATGCTATCGATCTCATGACACGCCCGGTTTCGCACCATATTACCTGCTAAAGCTGCAGCTTACATCCCTATTAAAAGCTGCATAGTATGTAACAGGTTGTGATGATCTCGCTGGTCAGTAATTGGCACCAATCACGGCCAGAAAGGCCTCCGACACTTCTGCGCGCCCCACCTTGTCGATAATTTCCTGAGAGGTTTGAACTATCGTCGACAGGGGACCGGTGACGAACACGATACCGAGTTGCAGGGTAACGCGCTTGTCTGCGATTGGATTAGTGATATTTGGATGCTCCGGGGACAGGAAGATCATCTGAATCTCCCCCAGGTTGGAAGGCATGCGCTCACAACCCTCTCCGGGGACTATATAGGTGAATAATTGCTATAATATTCAATAAGTTAAAATATTTACTTAAAGTGATTTATCGCCATATTTAACGATAAATTCAACGCTAATCGGCATCATAACCATTTCTCCTCTGGAATTTAGATTCAGCTTACCCTCCGCCGAATGCCTGGATTTTGCCCTGGGTCAAATTGCCGCAAAAAGGGCATCAGCGCTAGTGACAGCCAGGTTCTGAGTCACAGTTCCAACTGATTGCTAGCCCTCGGGAATTCCATTAAGAACTCGTCAGTGTTTGACAAGGAGAGGCCAGGGATGGCCACTGTCTTCTTCGACACGAAATTGAATTGTTCGGATGCCCGATTTCGCGGGAATCGGGTTTATTCTTCGACCGAGTCTTCGACTCGATGCTTGTGCTCGATGTACATGACCGCGGCTTCGACACGTGAATGCACACTAAGCTTCCTGAGTACTGCCTTGACATGCAACTTTACGGTTCCATCAGATATACCGAGGTTGCGGGCAATCAGCTTGTTACCCTGGCCCTCGGCCATTAGTTCGAGGATCTCGCTTTCCCGCGGGGTTAGCTCACTGAACGGTCCCTTCGATTGCGAAACCGTCATATCACCCTTGACGAAACGCACCAGCACCGAGGTTAGTGGCGGCGCCACCACGGTTTTGCCGACGTGGATATCGCGTAACGCCGATACCAGCCCGTCGGGTTCCATGTCCTTGAGCAGGTAACCGCTTGCGCCTGCCTTGAGTGCGTCGAGCAGATCCTGCTCGTTCGAACTTGTCGTTAACATCACGATCGGCATCGTCAGGCCGATCTTTTTTAAGTGCTTCAACACGCTGATACCGTCGATGACTGGCATACGCTTATCGAGCAGGATGATATCGGGTTTTAATTCCTGCGCCAGCTTGATGCCCTCGTTGCCGTCACCGACTGCAGCGAGAACCTCGATATTACGTCGCTGCAGCAGGCTGATCAGGCCTTCACGAAACAGCATGTGATCGTCGACCAGTAAAACTTTTAAACTCACGATAGTGATCCTTTTACCTATAGGGTCTCGAACATAACCTGTTGTCTCGGAATCGCCTGCGTATCAACAAATTGCTCCACGCCGGCCCGAATTTTATCACCACTGCAGAGGTAATAATCGAAACCGGTTGGATCATCCTGTTTTAGCCGTTCGAGGATGCTGTCTCCAGGATGCACGGCCGCTTCAGCGTCGAGCGGGACGTATTCGAAGTTGTCCAGTGCATCATTCCAGGCTCGACAAAGATTGTTGAGATAGTGGGAATCGCCGCTGCCGGCAATCCAGAACAGGAAAATCTTTTCCGCAACATCGAGCGCCATGGCATGTTCGATCAGGCCTTTTATGGACGCAAATCCGATGCCCTCGGCGATGAACACCAGGGGATTGGAGGAGTTCTCGTTGAGTACAAATGAGCCAACCGGTCCTTCCAGTGTTAACAGGTCGTTTGCCTTTGCAGATTCATCCAGGTAGTTCGCGACAGGATCCTGTTTATCCAGTCCGATATGGAACTGTAAATTCATATCGTCACAGGGGCAGCTTGCAATAGGATAAAAACCCGAACCCACCTGGTCGATCGAAAGCGTTGCGCGCTGACCCGCAAGAAACCTCAGACGACTGGTGCGCGGCGTCCTCGTGCTGACGATTAAGACCTCCGCGTCGGGATGATCGATTTTCTTTATCCTGATTGGAATGTTCTGGGTCGGGATATCGTTGGTGCTTTTCGCCTCGTCGGCCTCAAGCACGACATCGGATACCGCTGTATTGCAGCAACCCAGGACATAACCAATACCCTTTTCGGCCTCGCTAAGGACGTAATCGTGATGTTTTATTTTCCGGGTTTCACCAGACACCACCCTGATTTTGCACAGGCCGCAGTTGCCATTACTGCATCCATAGTCGAGCGCCAGTCCCCCGCGCAGGCCTGCTTCCAGAATAGATTCAGCACCCTCAACGAAGAACTCGTGACCACTGGGAATGACTGTTGCCTGTGCCGACATAACGCGCAAAAAGGTTTCGTTAACGAATGGTTGATCTATTGTATCATCGTCTGTCGAAATTCTGGCCGTGGCTTCATCGACCCAGGAACCCAATTGTTGCATCCCATCCGGCTGTGCCTCGAGCCTGTTGATTTCAGCATGCAGCTCATCGCTAAAGCGATGGTATCGATCAAGCATTCGTTTTTGTCGTGACAGGTTCTCGCTTAACGACATGATGCGCGCGGTCAGTGCAACATTGTCAGGTTTGCGCGCGATGCTATCAGGATTGATGAAAGTCGCCTGTTCCATGATTTGCTCAACCCTTTCGAGCATGCTTGAATCCTCGATCTGCTCGTCCGGATAAGCATGCAGCAGGTCCGACAATACAATTTCACCTTCAAAGGTTTGCAACTCTCCCGACCTGATTTGTTGTTGCAGGACTCCCCGTTTTACACCAACCAGGCGGGCCGCGCGCGATAGTGAAATTCTTTTCGCCATCTCGTTAACCGGTCGATTCGAGCAGGGCCTTTACCGGCTCGGTTTTGAACTGCAAATGAATTCGGGTACCGTCACCGGGCTCGCTTTCGATATCGATGCTGGCGTTAATTTCTCTTGCCCGGTCGCGCAGTATATTCAGGCCCAGGTGTTGACCGCCCTCGGATATGATCGATGATTCCTCGAATCCGATTCCGTCGTCCTCGATTAACACGATATTGTTACCTTCGCGGTAACTGAGCAATACTCGAACGACTTCGGCCTGACTGTGCTTACGGATATTGACCAGGCATTCCTGAACGATGCGCAGCACGTTGAGCTCGACTTCCGCGATAAATTCCTGTTCCGGCCATTTGTTTTGAAAATAGACCGGGATGCCCATTTCCTCCTGGGTACGGCGAACGCTGTCCTCGATCGACGAAATCAGCCCCTGCTCATTAATGGGCACCCGAAAATGGGCAATCAATTCGCGCAACTGGTTATTGGCCTGATCGATGGTGTACTCGATGCGTTCCATCTGGTGCCAGATGGCTTTTTCATCATTCGAATGAAAGGTCTCATCGATGACGCGGATCTGGATACGCAAACTGGCAATGGTTTGTGCCAGTGAATCATGCAGTTCATGCGACAGACGGGTCCGTTCTTGCATGACCAGCAATTCGCTCTCTTCCTCGAGCAGACGAAACTTCTCTACCGCGCTACCGAGGTGCTGGCCAATACTGAGCAGTAGCTCGTTGTAGTCCTCGAGATCGACCGAGCTATCATCTGGGAAAAATAAATGAATTGCACCGAGTATGCCTTCGCGATACTGCAGCAATATCGAGAGCACCTGTACCTTCTCCTGTTGACCTGTACTATCGGGACCAAACACGGTGTCATGGTCAAGACTGTCGATGCGGTAAATACGATCGAGCTTAATATCTTTAGAGTGATACTCAATCGATAGGAAATGATCGGCGCTTGAGAGGAAGGTATGATTGATATTGCCGAACGAAGCGACAACATCCTTTTTGTTTTTGCCTATAAACTGGCGAATAATTCCGGCGCTGGCGTTTAAATTTTTGCACAGGGATTTGAGTGATTTTTCGAACACCTCGCTAAGATCACGCGACGCGTTTATGCTTGAAGCGACATCGTAAAGTATCGCGAGTGACCTCGACTCACGCGTAATGTAATCGGTATGTTTTTGTAGCTGGGTCTCGGTATCACGCGAGAGTTGATTAATCATATTACCGAGCATGTTGATGTCGCGGGCCAGTTCGGAAAAATCGCTATCACCGCTTAGTTCGAACTGTGCATCGAAATTGACGCCGCGCATCAAATCCGCCCAGTCGCACAGTCTCAACAACGGCTGTAATAATTCACGCCAGATCTCCCAGAACAGCACGATCAGCAGCACGATTTCAAAGCTGTGCATCCAGACGACGTAATCTTGTAAGCTGATGGCAAGAGAACTATCGGGTTTTACCACGCCAATCAGGTTCAACAGCAACAGGATCAGAATTAAAAAGGACAGGAATAACAGTCGAAACCTGCCGCTTTTCAGCAGGTTACGTTTTTCCTTATCAAGCCCGACAAACCATGCATTGAACAGGTTGGTCTTGCGTTGTAAATGTGGGCCATATCCAGACATAACGAGAAAATCGGTCGAGTAAGACGGTTTCATTGCTTCCTTATTCTCGCAAGTATACCGATTTAACCGATCGAGCAAACCTGCCTGCCGGATCTGTTACTTCCGGGGTGGGACATAGGTGGGGTCATTAGGATTGAGGAATATAAATTCGGGTTTACCGGGCTCCAGCTCGACAAAGTCGATGGTCATACCCTCCGCGAGGTCCTTGCTGCCCTCGGAGACAACCAGGTTGACACCGTCAAAATTCAGGAAATTGTCTCCCGGTAGCCGTTGTCCATCGAATCCCATGGCATAGTGAAAACTGCCGTCGTCCTGTTCCTTGATCGCGATACGCAATGGCAGCGAGTGATTATCATCCTGGTTCGCGGAAAGCTTTATCTGTTCCAGGGCCGTGGTAGAGAGACTAATCATAGTGGCGATTACAGGGCATTGGCGACATCGGTTACAGACGATACCTTGTTGAGTTGCACAAAGTGTAAAAAGCGTTTAACCCAGGGATTCGCCGCGGTGTCGCGTAGATGGGTATAGGAAGCGAGTAAATTCTTAAAGACGAATCCATCATGCCGATGCTGGATTCCATTGCCTCGCAGGACCTGGTAGGCATATACGCCGTCTTCGGGTAATCCGTGTAGCGCGGAATAATGAAATTCATGCGCATGTAAATCATTGCTGGGTTTACGTTGAAAGGTCCACGGATGCTGACCTTCGATTTCGCCGAGTTTAACGTAGCCACGGCCCTGGGGTTTTTCATGCATGACCGACTTCGCGTCGAGCACGCCGACCATGTCATAGCAGGTTTCATTCCAGGTCAGGCTTTTTGACAGGTACATTAAGCCACCGCATTCCGCGTAGGTGGGGAGGCCGGCTTCGATCGCGGTTTTAATCGAATCGCGCATTGCGCTATTGGCGGCGAGGCTTGCTGCATGGCGCTCGGGAAAGCCGCCGCCGATGAAAAGCCCATCGATAGCGGGCAGGGATTGATCCCGGGTCGTGTCGATCGAAACCAGTTGGGCGCCTGCCTGGCGGAATGCTTCGAGGTCACCGGGGTAATAAAAGCCGAATGCGCTGTCCTGTGCAATGCCGATACGCAAACCGGTAAATTTAGGTTTGCGCAGTAATGGCGATGTTGCCGGCTTAACCGGTTTTGCCTGTTGCGCTATTTCGACCAGTTTATCCAGGTCGACGCTATCGCTGACCGCGCCGGCAATAGTGTTGATCTTCTGCCTGGAATCCGGGCCCTCATAACCGGGAATCAACCCGAGATGACGTTCATTGAGGCCGATGGATGCATCGTTTTCAACTGCTCCCAGAAACGGGATGTCGGTATATTCTTCGACCGCCGCACGCAGCTTGGATTCGTGTCGCTTGCCGCCGGTCATGTTGGCGATGACACCGGCGATGTTGACTTCATTGTCGAACACCTGGTAACCGATTAACAGGGGTGCAATACCGCGCATGGTGCCACGCGCATCGACAACCATGATCACCGGGGTTTGCAGTGCCTTTGCCAACGCCGCATTACTATTACTGCCGTCGAGGTCGAGCCCATCATGCAGTCCCTTGTTGCCTTCGATCAGGCAAATATCGGCTGCCTGCCCGCGGTAACAATAGTCGTCAATCGTTTCCTGTCTGCCGGCGACGAAAAAGTCAAGGTTGTAACAGGGTTTCCCGGCAGCCATCCCGAGCCAGATCGGGTCAATATAGTCGGGACCTTTTTTAAAAGGCTGCACATCGAGGCCGCGTTTGACCAGGGCCGCACACAGGCCGATGCTGAGCGTGGTTTTACCCGATGATTTGTGTGCCGCGGAGAGAAATAGCGAAGCCATCGCTTATTTTACCTCGACCGGCAGGCCTTCAGGCATGATGGGCAGCACCCGAATGCCAAGCAGTGCGATCAACACCGCGCTGGTGACACCGCCAATACCGAGCAGAAACTCCCACAGGCTCGGAGTATATTCGTTGATTACACCATCGAAGAAGCTGCTTTCCACGATATAACCCGGAAAAATGTTCAGCGGATAGGCCTGCCCGCCGACGATGATGATGTAGAGCTGGGCAAAGGCACCGACGATAACCAGCAGGCTGGCGATCACCAGGGCCGGATTCGAGCGCTGCAGGCCAGGCGCATATAACATTGCCAATGGCAACAGGTTGCCAAGCCCTATCTGAAAAAACCAGAACATCAAAGTGTAAACACCGCCGTCGAGCAGAATGAAGCGTTCGAAGTCATGGTTCTGGGTTCCATATAATTTGGTCAGATGGAATACGATAACGAAGTAAAGTACTGCCGCGGTAAAGTGTCCCAGCAACTTGCGCAATCGTTGCAGGTGCGAGTTGTCGAGCTCGCGCTGATCGAGCTTGAAACTCAGCATCAACAGTATGATGAATATCGCCAGGCCGAAAGCGAACGACATGGCGATGAACAACGGGGCGAGCAGGGCGGAGTCATAGGCCTCGCGCGCTACCAGGAAACCGAAAATCGAGCCGGTGCCGGTGGTCAGGATCAGGCGCCAGCCAAAGGCCAGTAAACCCGCCGGTTTGCTCCAGCGATGCATGCGCCGCTCCATCATCAGCCATAAATAGGCCAACACGATGACGATGAACCCGGTATAGAGGATGATGTTCCAGGCGAAAATCGATTTGAAATTGTAATAGGTCATCGCGACGATCAGGCGATCTGGGCGTCCCAGGTCGAGCAATAAAATTGCCAACCCACCAACCAGTAATGCGATCGACAGCACCGCCGAGAAACGTGCCAGTGGCTTGTAATCCTGTTTGCCGAAGACCGAAGCGATCGATGCCAGATTAAGCGCCCCGGAAGCCGCGACAATCAAAAAGATCGCGAATACATGGGGCAGACCCCAGACAATCTGGTTGGTCATGCCGGTGATATGATGACCTTCCGTGTCCATGTGATGCGCTGCGGCAAACCCAATTAGCGCAATCACGGCAAGCACAACCAGGATTCCCCAGTAATTCAGAGTGCTGGTTTTGATCTCGGCGTAGCGCATTGATGACTGCATCTTCATATCCCCTGGTAACGAACGCCGGGGTTCAGTTCCATATCGGCCCGCAATTTAACGGCGCCTAGCGCCTGCAACCGCTGTGAAATCTCGCTTTGCGGATCATGCAGGTCACCAAACCAGATGGCCTTGCGGTCTCCCTGGTTGACGGCTTCGGCGCAGGCGGGTACCGCATTGCTGCCATCGCGATCGATACGGTGCACACACAGGGTACAGGATTCAACGGTGCCTTTGCCGCGCGGCGCGACAGGAAGCTGATCCTTGAGAGTTTCGTGGATAAACGAGCGCGCCTTGTAGGGGCAGGCCATCATGCAATAACGACAGCCGATACAGGTATGCTTGTTGACCAGCACGATTCCATCGTCGCGTTTGAACGAGGCCCCGGTCGGGCAGACATCAACGCAGGGCGGATTCTCACAATGCATGCACATCATCGGCAGAAAGCGCTGATGCCCCGATTCGGGATCAGTGAGTTTGACCTTGCGAATCCATTGCGCATCCGTTTGGGAATCAGGGTCGGATTCCCAACCATGTTCGCGCTGGCAGGCACTGACGCAGGCGTCGACGTCCGACTCGCTCAGGGCATTGGTATCAATCAACAATCCCCAGCGGGGATTTTTGCTCGACGACCTACTGGCATGACCGGTTTTATAGAGAATAATACCGGGTGCGATCAGCGTTGTTGCGAGCGCCGCGGCACTTTTGAGAAAATCGCGGCGCGCGGGTCGTAGTTCGATATTGTCGAGTTCAGTCGCCACGAGTTTGTTCCATTTTGTAACCGAAGGTATGTGCCGAAAGCGCTCGGGATTGAGCCTTCAGAGTCAGGCTGCTCTGTTCGGAACGCGCCAAACCCCGGTCAGCATGACATTCGAAGCAGTCGATCTTGACGCTGGCATAGGCATGACATTCGGCGCAGAAGTGCTGCGGGTTTTCATAACGGATGATTTCCTCGCTCACGCTGGCCGGATTGTGACAATCCATACAACCAACGAGGCTGTGCTTTGTCTCGCGATCACCATTCAGCACGGTAGCGTCACGCTGATGCATCAGGAATTTCATGTGATCACGACGCATCACCTCGACCGGTTCGACGCAGGTGTTGGCATCGGCTGGTTTTGCTGGTGACGGGATCATGACCTCACCAAAACTCGATGCGGTCGCGTCCGCGGCGATTACACTACCACCGGGCAGAGCGCCGAGCAGGCAAGTCAGCATCAGACAGCGCAATAATGAAGCGAAATTCTGCACCAGCGTAACCGTCAGTGATCGCCCAGTGCCATATCGATGTAGCCGGTCGGACATACATCGGCACAAATATAGCAGCCAATACAGCGGGTGTAATCGGTGGCGACATAACGTCCCATGGTCTTGTCTTCTTTCTTGACCCGGTAAACCGCGTCCTGCGGGCAGTAAATGACGCAATTGTCACATTCGAAACACATGCCACAGCTCATACAGCGACCTGCCTCCTCGACTGCCTGCTCTTCGGTAAGGCACTTGACACGTTCGTCAAAGTCGCCGAGTACGCTTTTGGAATCGGGCCCATGTTGCTCGCGCAGTTGGCGCGCCTCGTAATTGAAGTGCGACAGGTAAAGGCGCTCGGATGAAATAATCTCGTTGGCGCCGCGGTCTTCGTAATTGTGTACTGCGAATTTGGCATCGGCAGTGCCCCAGGTTCCCTCGTGCTCAAACTCGGTCGGCGCGAGATCGACCTCTTTGAGCTTGTTGAGCAGATCGAAGTGGTGCACGTCGACTTTCGGGCGCTTGTCGAACTCGGTGTCGCCGAGATAACGTTCAATGCTGTCGGCAGCGATCGAGGCATGGCCGATGGCCGTCGTCAGCAGGTGCGGATGGATGATATCGCCGGCGACAAAATGACCGGGCTTATCCGGGTGTTGGAAAAACTTGTCCGCGTTCATCAGGTTGCGCTCGTTACCCATTTCCTCGATGCCCCGGAGGTCTCCACCCTGGCCGATCGCGGATACGATCAAATCGCACTCGACTTCGAATTCACTCCCTTCAACTGGTGTGGGCGCGCCATCTTCGATGGTGCACTTGGCGAGTTTTAACGCGGTCGCACGGCCCTCATCATTAATGATAATTTCGACTGGCATGACGCCGTCGAGAATTCTGACGCCTTCGCGCATCGCATCTTCCACCTCGTGCTCGGTAGCGGTCATTTCGGCTTTCTCGAACAACGATGTCAGCGTAACATCGGCACCCTGTCGCGAGGCGGCGTAAGCTGAATCATGCGCGGTGAATCCACCCACGACAAACTCGGTCATTTGTTCTTTGGGCAAAGAGTCGACCTTGCCGAGGCGGCGCGCCACCGATACCACGTCAATCGAGGTGTCGCCACCGCCAACACAAACCACGCGGTCGGCGGTAACTTTTAATGCGCCCTTGTTAAATGCCTCGAGGAAGGCAACGCCGGAAATACAGTTAGGCGCGTCGCCGTGCTCAAGCGGCAGTCCACGCCCGGACTGGCAGCCGATCGACCATAACACCGCGTCAAATTCCGTTTCGATTTCTTCGATGGTAATGTCACGACCCACACGCGTACCCATGCGCGTATCGATATGGCCCATTTCCATGATGCGATTGATTTCGTGGTCGAGGAACTCACGCGGGGTACGATAGCCGGGGATACCATAGCGGAACATGCCTCCGAGCTCGTCATGATCGTCGAAAATAGTGCTGCTAATGCCTTTGCGTCGTAACTGATAAGCCGCGGCAAGTCCCGCGGGTCCGCCACCAATAATCGCAACCCGGTGTTTTCCAACCGCGGGCAGGTCGCCGAACTTATAGCCTTCGCTTTTGGCGGAATCGCCGATAAATTGCTCCACCGAATTGATGCCGACAAAGTCGTCGACGTTGTTACGATTGCATCCCTGTTCACAGGGGGCGGGGCAGACACGTCCCATCATTGATGGAAACGGATTGGCATCGGTGGAACGGCGGAACGCATATTCCTGCATGCTCACACCTTCGGGCGGGAGCTCGATGCCACGCACGATGTTCAGCCAGCCACGGACATCTTCGCCAGAGGGGCAACTGCCCTGGCAGGGGGGTGTCCGATGGACGTAGGTCGGGCATTTGTAAGTCGTATCCTCGTTGAATATATTTTCGCCATGCGAACGCCAGCGGTGCACACCATCCTCATACATTCGAAAGGTGAGCTGCTTGTTCACTTCATCTTCTGACGCTGCCAATTTACTTCTCCTGAAAACTATCTAGTTCTAATGTTCGCCACCTAGCTGAATGGCGTTACTGACTAACTGGTGAATGCTGACGACCTGGTCCATCTCAAACCCGTAGTAGGGCAGAATCTTGCTGAACTGGCTTTTGCAAATCGCGCAGATTGCCGCGAGGTGAGTGACGCCGTGGTGTTCCACGACCTGCTGCAATGCTTCCATACGCGGCAAGGCTCCCTTGACGCGCAGTTCAACCAGGTCGTCGGTTAACAGGCCGCCACCACCGCCACAGCAAAAAGTCGCCTCTTTGACCGTATCTGCGGGCATATCGACAAAATGATTACAGCTGGCCTTGATAACTTCGCGCGGAATCACGAACTGGCCGCCCTCAAAGTCGCCCATGCGTGAGCCGCGCGCAATATTGCAGGAATCATGAAAGGTCAGCACCATGTCGTCATTGACTGACGGATCCATTTTGAGTGCTTTGCGCTGCAATAAATCGTAGGTGACTTCGCAGATATGCTGGGGCATCGGGTAATTTCGATCCAGAAAATCGAATGGCCCTGCGAGCGTGTCGAGAAAATTATAGGCGACTCGCCACGCGTGGCCGCACTCACCGAAGATGATGCGCTTGACCCCGAGTTCGAGCGCGG
>CAXMSP010000065.1:0-25937 GCA_964196225.1 uncultured Gammaproteobacteria bacterium
ATTTGCAATTGCGAGCAGCAGTCCATCCGCAGTAGACATCGCTGCCGCCATACCACCTGCAGCCACCAGGCCGGAGATGACGTATGGTAGACCCGCGATTTCTGGCGTCGCCAGAACCACGATATCGCCACGCATAAAGAAATCGTTGAGTTGCAGTATGCCATCAGCGTTCGCATCGATAATTTGCGCAAATCCCACGTTACTCCACTTCTGGATCCATTCGAGCGCCTGCACATCCGCAATGGACTTGCCGATAATACCGGTCGCGAGTTCAGGATCGAGAATCTGCAGCTTGGTGAAAGTCGCCAGTGCAGGAGCGGTGAAGTACAGCAGGAAAATGAACATCAGAGACCAGGCTACCGATTGGCGCGCTGCCCTGACCGATGGCGTGGTGAAATAGCGCATCAGGATGTGCGGCAGTGACGCGGTACCCATCATCATACAGGCAGTCAGGGTCACGAACTTCCAACTCGCCATCGCAGAATCACCAGCGGCAGCAAACGGAACCGTAAGGGCTTTCAAGCCAGCTTTGGCACCCTCCACCGGATCCAGTGTTCCGAGACCATGCAATGCTTCCAGCTCGGTAATACGGGCAACCGCATCACCATAGACGAACTGTGGAATCAGACCAAAGCCCTGCTTATTGGACATCCAGAACACCGGCACCAGGTAAGCGATGATCAGTACGATGTACTGCGCCACCTGGGTCCAGGTTACCGCACGCATACCGCCGAGCATCGAGCACAGCAGGATACCGAGCAGCCCGAACCAGACACCCACTTCAAATGGAATCTGAAGTGCGCGTGACGCGATCGTACCAGTCGCATTGATTTGCGCGGTTACATAGGTAAACGACGCAACTGCAAGTACGACAACACCGAGGAAACGCGGCAAGTTACCACCGTAGCGGGTACCAATGAAGTCAGGCACCGTGTAACAGCCAAACTTACGCAGGTAAGGCGCCATTAGCGCGGCAACCAGGATATAACCCCCGGTCCAGCCAACCACAAACGCCAGATAACCGTGTCCACCGAAGTAGATACCACCGGCCATCGCCACGAATGATGCACCTGACATCCAGTCAGCTGCGGTCGCCATACCGTTGAACACCGCTGGGACTTGTCGGCCCGCAACATAATAGGCGTCAACCGCCATCGTTCGGGAAAGGAACCCGATCGCAGCGTAGATAACGATAGTGAAAGCCACAAACAGGATACCAATGGTATCTGCACCAACACCCATCTGTTCGAGGATTGCCATTAATAGAACGAATACCAGGAAGCCCCCGGTATACATGCCGTATATTTTTGGCAGGTTCTCTATAAAAGTCCCGCCAGCCATTTTTTGTGCCATGGTCTAGTCCTCCTCAGCCAAACCGCAATCGCGGTCAATTTTGTCCTGGGATTTCACAAACCAGAACAAGGTGATCACGAATACGATCTCGGAACCCTGTGCGGCCATGTAGAAACCGAGCGGCCAACCGAAGAAAGTAACCGAGTTCAATGATGCGGCGAACCAGTGCACCACGAATGAGAAGATAAACCAGATGGTGAGAGTAACGAACATCAGCGATTTTGTTCTGCG
Organism: uncultured Gammaproteobacteria bacterium; assembly: GCA_964196225.1. Taxonomy (GTDB): domain Bacteria; phylum Pseudomonadota; class Gammaproteobacteria. The sequence goes on from CAXMSP010000065.1 coordinate 1,585, forward strand.
CCAATGGTCCTCCCGATTGGAAGTATCAGTCATAAGTCCCCCTATTTAAAAGGTTAAAACAACCTTAACGTTTGGTTGTGCGTAAGATTTATATTTTTATCGCGAGGCCAATATGCCCAGAATTCGTAGTATTTACTAGACAAAAACCCTAGAATTCGTGGTTAGACCTGCCAATTTAGTGCATTTTTTCTGAAACCGGATTTTTTCTGTTACATTTGGTAACAAATCATCAAAGAATTACTGTGAAAGCACGCGAAATCGTACAAACCTTTGTCAATCCCTTATTCACCCGCAGTTACTGGCAAATGGTGGGGGACTATGTTGGCATCGGCAAACATAAAAAAGCGGACATCATAAAAGACAGGGACTCACTCGCGATCTTTTTGAATACGCGCGCAAGTCATGTTGCTCAAACCTCGCTTTATGGCTATCTGCGCACGCGGGCAGGAACACGCTTTCCGGCAATGTTCGAAAATCCGGACATTCTGAAGTCAATTAATATTGCCAAGTGGCACATCTGGCTGGCTTGTCTTTCGGACCTCACTGTCTATACCGGTCATCAAATGCACCAGTCGGGAGAAATTGACGAGCCGGTCGTCAAGGAATTGGTTACAGCGGCGCTTAATCAGGTGCTCAGCGAAACCGGCGATCCCGAGGAGGCTGGCACAGACTTCGCCGCCGCCAGGGAGAAGATTGTTCAGCGAATTGTCACCTGTGACTGGAAACTGGAACACGACCACGATACGGTCTTCAACCAAAGCCCGGAAGCATTATTCTACTGGGCACCGATTGCCGATGAATTGAAAGAACTCGATGAAGCTATCGTCAAAAATTCTGTTCGGTACCGCTGGATCGAAATTCGCCGCAGCCTGCGCAAACTGCTCGACTGTAAAACGCTTATCGAAACCCTGCGCGCCGCAGAGCTTTAACATAAGGTTGCCAGGGCCTGCTGCATAGATTGCGAAAGGCTGGTTTTCTGGCCCCCATCTGCATCGAAGTTCTCAGCGCTCAACCACTGCTCGAATACAGTCTTTGCGGTTGGCCATTCACGATCCAGTATCGAATACCAGGCCGTATCGCGGTTACGTTGCTTGTACATGGTTGCCTGCCGAAATATACCTTCGAACATGAATCCCAGCCGTCGTGCAGCTGCGCAGGAAGGCTGGTTCAAGGCATCACATTTCCATTCGTAGCGCCGATAACCCCAGACATCGAATACCTGGCGCATCATCAGGAACATCGCCTCGGTTGAAATCGGTCGGCCTTGCATGCGCGGTGAAAAGTGGATATGACCCACCTCAATAACGCCGACACTGGGCTCGATGCGCAGATAGCTGGCGACGCCCACTGCTTTGCCGGTTTCCAGATCGATAACGCTGAAAAAGCACGGATCATCGCTTGAACAGTTTGAAAATATCCAGCTGCAAAATTTGTCTTCCGTATCAAACGGCCCGTAAGGCAGGTAGGTCCAGTTACGCTGATCCTGGTCCATACTGAAAGCCTCAAACAGATCACTGGCATGTTGGTCTATATCGATGGTCTCAAGGCGGCACAGGCGCCCATGCATGGTCGCATCACGGGGATGTTCACAAGGTTGCCAGCCGGTAACCGGGAATCCGATTGGCTGACCGAGGTCATTAGTTAGTCCAGACACTTTGGTTCCTTCAAATTTGAATTGATAAAGCCGGCACGATTTAAGTACACTCACCACGCCTGACACATTGTTCAAGTCTACAACCTGTAGTGCCGGTGGGGAACCAACACATGCTAATGCTCGATGCCGACAAGATTCTTAGTAGTATCTCGTTCTCGACCATGGTCGACGAACTGGCCGCGATGCACCGCGAGCCAATCGGCCTGGTAGACGATATGCTGATGGAATCGACGGATGATAATAACAATGTCAGCCATTTTTTTATTCGCACCGGCTGGCAACCTGAAAAAGCCGTCGGCGCGAAAGTGATTACCGTGTTTCCACGCAATAATCAGAAGCGAGAATGGCCATCGATCCAGGCGGTCTATGTTTTATTCGAAGGCGTGAACGGCACCCCGATAGCCTGTCTCGACGGTACCGCGTTAACTTGGTTAAAAACCGCTTCCGATTCAGCGCTCGGCAGCCGCTTACTGTCACGTGAAAATATCGAATCGATGCTGATGATTGGCGCCGGCCAGATGGCGTCTCACCTGGTGAGTGCGCACTGCGAGGTACGTCCCTCGCTAAAACAGGTACATGTGTGGAACCGAACGAATGACAAGGCGCAAAATCTCTGCGCCAGCCTGGCCGATAAGTATCCGCAAATCAGTTTCACACCGGTAACTGAAATCGAGACCAGCGCCAGGGAGGCTGACCTGATCTGCTCGGCTATCGGATGCACGGAACCGATTATTTGTGGTGAATGGCTGAAACCCGGCACCCATGTCGATTTGATCGGCGCCTATACTGCCGAGATGCGCGAAGCCGATGATGAATGCCTGCGTCGCGGTAGCCTGTTTGTCGACGCGCGTGAAACCACGATACATCACATCGGTGAACTGATGATTCCACTGGCCAGCGGGGTCATCAGCGAGGCCGACGTAATCGCCGACTTATCTGACCTGTGCCTGCAACACCATTCCGGAAGGCAATCCGAAGACGAAATCACCGTTTTCAAAAATGGTGGCGGTGGTCACCTTGACCTGATGTGTGCACGCATCCTGCACCAGAATATTCAAGCTTCATGAACGCCAGCATTCGACTCGAAGACATCCAGGCGGCGCTGGCACGTATCGCCCCGTACATTGTTCCACTGAGGATTGCCGACTCCCCCTCACTTTCGAAGCAATTTTCCAGCGCCATTTTGCTGGCGCATGAGTACCTGCAAACCACCGGCGCCTTTAAGCTACGCGGCGCAATGAATTCGGTGTTGCAGCTCGAACATGACACCACCGGGGTGACCGCGGTATCGACTGGAAATCATGGACGAGCACTCGCCTACTCTGCACGGCAGGCAGGCGTGCCCTGCATTATTTGCATGTCGGAACTGGTGCCTCAGAACAAGCTCGAAGCGATTCGCGCGCTAGGTGCCGAAACCCGGATCATCGGTAATTCCCAGGACGAGGCCGAGGTCGAAGCCAAACGTCTCATCACCGAGGAAGGCTACACCATGATCCCTCCCTTCGACCATCCCCACGTCATCGCCGGACAAGGCACCCTGGGTCTCGAGATGCTGGAACAGGTGCCCGATGTCGATACGGTGCTGGTACAGATTTCCGGTGGCGGTTTGATTTCAGGAATTGCGCTGGCGATTAAATCTCAAAAACCGGATGTTCGTATTGTCGGCATTTCGATGGAACGAGGCTGTGCGATGGCAGCCTCACAAAAGGCCGGAAAACCGATCGAAGTCGAGGAGTTACCCACCCTCGCCGATTCACTCGGCGGAGGGATCGGTCTCGACAATCAGCTGACCTTCGACATGGTGCACGACTATGTCGATGAAATAGTGTTGTTGAGCGAAACTGAAATTGCTGACGGCATCCGTCATGCTTATTTTAAGGAACGGGTGATTCTTGAAGGCGGCGGCTCGGTCGGAATCGCGGCCCTGCTCGCGGGCAAGGTTACTCCGGGTGAAAAAACCATCGTTCTTCTAAGCGGTAAAAACATTGACATGGAACTGCATCATAAAATCATTAACGGCGAGGCGTATTAACTCTAGTGGCAGATATCAAAATTCTCACCGAGGCTGAGCTGCGCAGCCAGATCCAGCTTGACCTGGCTGCAGTGGAGTGCGTGGAAAACGCCTACCATGCGCTCGCCACCAAGTCAGTCGTTATGCCACCCATCATGCGACTGGATATTGTCGAAAACAATGGCGAGATCGACGTCAAGACGGCTTACATCCCCGGCGTCGATAGCCTGGCCATCAAAATAAGCCCCGGATTTTTTGATAATCCCAGCCTTGGTCTGCCAAGCGTCAACGGGTTAATGGTTTTGTTCAGCACACGCACCGGTATGGTCGAGGCACTTTTACTCGACAATGGCTATTTGACCGATATTCGTACTGCCGCTGCAGGTGCCGTGGCTTCCAAATACCTGGCGCGAGCCGACAGCCACAGTGCTGCAATCCTCGGCGCCGGGATGCAGGCCGGCCTGCAACTCGAAGCCCTGACCCTGGTGCGCGATATCAGTTCGGCAACGATCTGGGCTCGCGATTTTGGGAAAGCCCAGGTAAAAGCCCAGCAATTAAGCAAGCGACTCGGGTTTGAAGTCAGCGCGTGTGCGGATGTCGCGGCGGCAACTGCCGAGGCCGATATCATCGTCACCACGACAACCTCGACCCAACCAATACTTATGGCCGAGCACATCAAGGCGGGGCATCATATCACCGCCATGGGATCCGATTCCGAACATAAAAATGAAATTGATCCCGCCATCATCGCCGACAAAGCACAGTACTTTTGCGATCGCCTGTCACAGGTCAGGCTGCTCGGTGAGTTGCACCATGCGATCGATAAACAACTGGTAAATCCAGCCGTCGAATTCCCCGAGCTGGGTCAGGTCATTGCCCAGCAGATGGCCGGGCGCGCAAACAGTGACGACATAACCTTGTGTGACCTGACCGGAACCGGCATCCAGGATACCGCGATAGCAACTTTAGCTTACCAACTGTGTCAGCAACACCAATCCGGCACTAACTTCGCTACCTAGTGAAATAGAAAACATGCCAAAAGATGCAAAACTAAATTTTTCCCTGGAAGAATATAAGCAGCGACTCGACAAGACCCGGACTGCGATGTCCGACAAAAATATCGATTGCCTGGTCGTGGTCGATCCTTCCAATATGGCCTGGCTCACGGGTTACGACGGTTGGTCTTTCTACACGCACCAGTGCGTCATGGTGCAGCATGACCAGGAGCCGATTTGGTGGGGTCGCGGTATCGACGCACCCGGCGCGGTACGCACAACTTATCTCGACGAAGACAATATTCTAAAGTACCCGGACCACTTCGTGCAGTCAGATGTCTGTCACCCAATGGATCACCTGTCGGAAGTGTTGCGCGAGATGAGACTTGATCAAGGTTCGATCGGTGTGGAAATGGAAAACTATTACTTTTCTGCGGCCGCGTTCCGCTCACTGCAAACCGGTTTACCCGAGGCAACGCTGATCGATGCAACCGCGCTCGTCAACTGGCAACGCATCATCAAGTCAGAGCAGGAGCTGATCTATATGCGCAGCGCAGCGCGCATCGTCGAAGCCATGCACGCTCGTATCTATGAAATCATCGAACCCGGGCTTAAAAAAAATGAGCTCGCTGCCGAAATATTTCGCACCGGCATAGTCGGTAAAGACGAGCATTGGGGCGATTACCCGGCGATCTTGCCACTGTTGCCAACCGGAATGGATGCCACCGCGGCACACCTGACCTGGGACGACTCCAAACTGAAACCAGGTGATATCACCTTCTTCGAAATTGCGGGATGCCACAGGCGCTACCATTGCCCTTTGTCGCGCACGATTTCGCTTGGCACACCGCCGCAAAAATATCTCGATGCCGAAAAAGCCGTGCTCGACGCGATGCATGCAGGGCTCGAAAATGCGAAACCGGGCAAACTCTGCGAAGACATTGCGATCGCTTTCTTCGATAGGCTTGAAAAACACGGCTTCAAGAAAGAGAATCGCACCGGGTATTCAATTGGCCTGTCATACCCGCCTGACTGGGGTGAGCGAACCATGAGCCTGCGCCGCGGTGACAAAACCGAGCTTAAGCAAAATATGACTTTCCATTTCATGCCGGCGCTGTGGCTTGACGATGGCGGCCTCGAAATTACCGAGTCAGTTGTAGTTACTGATTCCGGTTACGAGAGCCTGGCCAATGTTGAACAAAGACTACTGGTGAAATAATCATGGCAAACCCGATAACAGCTACCATAGATCTGGAGCGCGACGGCGTGCAACACGGTTTTCTGCAAATACCGCATTCGCGCAACGATTCCGCCTGGGGATCGATCATGTTGCCGATAACCGTCGCCAAAAATGGCGATGGCCCCGGCGCGATTTTAACCGGTGCCAATCATGGCGATGAATACGAGGGCCCGATTGCTCTGCATCATCTCGCTAATACCATTGATATCGATCAAGTCCGTGGGTGCGTAATCATTATTCCAGCGATGAACTATCCTGCTTTCCAGGTCGCCGACCGGGTTTCGCCCATCGATCAGCTCAACATGAACCGGATTTTTCCGGGCAAGGCAAAGGGCACCATCACCCAACTCATCGCCGACTATATTACAAGCACCCTGTTACCCATGTGTGATTTTGTACTCGATATTCATTCGGGTGGTAAAACGCTTGAGTTTCTGCCGTTCGCGGCTTACCACGAGCTCGACAACAAGTCTCAGCAGCAGGCCTGTGAAGCAGCCACGCTGGCCTTCGCGGCGCCCTACTACCTGAGCCTGATTGAAATCGATGCCGCCGGCATGTATGACACACAGGCAGAATCGATGGGCAAGGTGTTTGTATCTACTGAACTCGGAGGCGGTGGCACCAGCAACCCCCATACCGCGGATGTAGCCAAGCGCGGCGTGCATAATTTCCTCGTACACGCCGGAATTCTGGACGCAAAACCAATACGGCCCGAGACGGCGAGCATCAAACTCGATATGCAACAGGCTAATGCCTACGTGTTTTCACAACACAATGGTCTGCTCGAACCCTGTGTCAGTCTTGGTGACACGGTTCAAAAAGGAGATATAATTGCACGGGTCTATACGACCGAACGAACCGGTGATGAACCGGTCGAATACCTGGCCGAGAGTGATGGTATTATCCTCGGCCGAAACTTTCCATCCCTGATCAAGATCGGCGACTTCATGAATGTAATTGCGCAAGTCGTCCAGCAATAATTTCAACTTAAAGGAAACGAAAATGAAATTTAAAGCACTTGTGCTGACCGTTCTGTTAACAGGCCTGGCCGCCTGCGATAAAAATAACGAGGCCCCGATTAAAACCAGCCTCGAAACCGATGAAGACCGTTTCAGTTATGGACTCGGCATGGTCGTCGGAGAGCGCGTTCTCAAACAGTACGGGGACGTTGACTACGACCTGATGTTACAGGGAATAAAAGCGCAGCATAAAGACCAGGAAACGCTTATTAGCCTGGAAGTTGCCGGCGAAGCCACCAACGCACAGCTGGAAAAGGTTTTCGCGAAACAGTCTGAAGCCAACAAGGAGCGCGGGCAGGCTTATCTCAAGAGCAATGCCGAAAAAGAAGGCGTGCAGGTCACGGCATCCGGATTACAGTATTCGGTGATTACTGAAGCCGATGGCGCAAAACCCAAGGCTACTGACGAGGTAAGCGTTCACTACCGCGGCACCTTGATCGATGGCACCGAGTTTGACAGTTCCTATTCTCGCGGTTCACCGACTTCTTTCGTGCTCAACCAGGTTATTCCAGGCTGGACCGAGGGCTTACAGTTAATGAGTGTGGGTAGCAAATTCCAGTTCGTTATCCCGTATGAACTCGGTTACGGGGAGCGAGGCGCGGGTGGCTCCATAGGTCCTTTTGAAACCCTGGTGTTTGAAGTCGAGCTGCTCGAAATCAAGCCCTGATCCCGCAATACCCGATCAAACCAGGGCGGGTCGGAATGTATGCCTAGCCAGGCGCTACTATTACGCGTTGCTCCGCTGATATTTGTCTCGCTGTGGAGCACCGGTTTTATCGCGGCCAAGTACAGCATGCAAAACGCGGACCCGTTCGTTTTTCTGTGCCTGCGATTTACCATCACCGCTGTCGCGCTGATACCGATATTGCTGCTATTCAGGGCGGCGTTACCGCGCCGCATCTGGTCTTTCAGGCACGATATGGTTACCGGCGCGTTGTTGCATTGCGGTTATCTCGGCTTCCTGTTCTGGCCCATCAAGAACGGGGTGCCATCCGGAATCGTCGCAATTATTATTGGTGTGCAACCCATCCTGACGATGATCCTGGCGAGCCTTTACATTGGCGAGCATTTCGATTTTCGCAAGGTTGCGGGCTTGCTGATCGGCTTCGTCGGGATCAGCATTGTAATCATCGGCAAGTATGGGATAACCCTCCGCTTAAGCGGGGGTCTCGACCTGTTCGATCTCGGTATGTGCCTGGTCAGCCTGATGTCGATGGCGCTCGGGGTGTTTTACCAGAAGAAATTCTGTGATCAGTCGCAACTGTTGCCGGGTACGCTGATGCAATACGTCGCCGGGTCGCTAGCAACCGCGTTCTTCGCCCTGCTCTTCAGCGAGACCTGGACAATCGAATGGACCCCTGCCTTCGGGATCGCGCTGATCTGGCAGGTGCTGGGATTGTCGATTGGTGCGGTCATGCTGCTGATGTACATCATCAGGAACGGCGAGGCCGGCAGGTTATCGAGCATGTTTTACCTGGTGCCACCGCTGGTTGTAGTTGAGGCACATTTCCTGTTTGGCGAAACCCTGGGGGCGTTATCAATAGCCGGAATGATGGTTTGCATAATGGGGGTTTACCTGGTCAGTCGCTCAGCCAAAACGTAAACTTACAACCAACTGCTATACTCATCTGCAAGTTAAAATTGAACCTGCGATGAAGAAATTCCACCTCTTGATCACCAGCCTTTTGCTGGTCTTTTTAATGGCAAGCCCGGTAAGTCATGGCCAGCTTTTCAAGTGGGTCGATGAACAGGGCAATGTGCATTATGGTGATAGTCCTCCCGACAATGCCAAGCTCAAGCGAATTACCGGCAAGGTCAGCAGCTATACCTCGGTTAGCGTCGAAGATTTCGAATACGACCCAGCCAATATTACCGAGCGCAAACAGACAAAGTCAGTCGTAATGTATTCGACGAGCTGGTGCGGCTACTGTAAGAAGGCTGCACTTCACTTCAGGAAAAATAATATCCCTTTTACCGAGTACGATATTGAAAAATCAGAAAAGGCGGCAAAAGAGTATAAAAACTTAAACGGCCGTGGGGTGCCAATTATCCTGATTGGGGACCAGCGTATGAATGGCTTCAGTGCCAGTTCATTTGACAGGATTTACTACGACAAGTCATAAAGATTGAGCCACATCCATACTTCTCCTAGAATGGCCGGGCTTAGATGTCGGGGCGTGGCGCAGCCTGGTAGCGCACCTTGTTCGGGAAAAAGGCTCTCTCGTCGGGAGCCCGCATTAGGCCTAGAAGTTGCTCGATGGGGTAAGTTCAGGGGTGTTAAAGTGGCAGAATAAAGTCAGCCCGTGTAAGCTCCCCCTGCTCCCGGCCCACAGCGACGATATCGGCCGCCCTTCGGCCCCCAGATTCACCTCTACAGTTACCTTAGAAAGCAGACACCCAAACTCACAACTCCAGAGTCTGAGAACGGCGGTGGGTTCAACTGATCGACGTCCCTGTCGACAATCAGAGTGATGTGAGGGGCTTGCTAAGATGGCTATAAAGTCGATATACGGCTTTGCTAAGATAGACCCTAATTCCCCGGCGCGCGTCTTGAAGGAGTACGCAGGGTGGTGGTTATTCCCCGGCGACCCAAAAAGAAGCCCCGTTGAGATCACCCAACGAGGCTCTTTAAACTGGTCGGAGAGGCAGGATTCGAACCTGCGACCCCCTGACCCCGAGACAGGTGCGCTACCAGACTGCGCCACACTCCGACTGAGCTGCGATTCTACAGTAGGTCTACAGCCTCCAACAAGTCTTCAGGTCGCACTGAGAGATATCTTTGAGTCGTCGCCAATTCCGCATGCCCCAGCAGCGCAGCTACCTGCGTTATCACCACTCCCCACTTCACCAGCGTCGACGCAAAGCCTCTTACCCCGGTACGAGGCTTTTTTATTTGCTTAATTGGTCGGGAAGATGGAACCGAATCAGAGGTTCACAAAATCGCATGGATACGATTTTGCACAGCGCTTTAGCGCTGCCCGCAGGGCGCCGGCCATGGATCCCACGGCTTGACCGCAGGATGACAGTACTAGCGGGATGACGATATCAGCTTTCAGACCGGGGAAAAGACGCGGCTTGTCCTACAAAAAACAGCCATATGGCAGCACCCACGAATTTACACCCCTCTTCAATCAGCTGAACGTAGACATACTCAAGTGGGATCTTTCTTTGATATATGTCGATTTCTACCGACGAAGCGAGCAACAGCCCCGCGAACAGGAAGGTAAATCCATCGATTTCTATTATCTTTCGATAATGACGGATCAATAGGGCCAGCGCGAAAATAGCGTAAAAAAGAAAAATTCCCTTTTGGTAGACATACCGTTCATGCAGAAGAAAGAAATCGTCGACGGCAAGCAGCATCGATAAAAAACCCAGTAACACGAGTAACTCCTTCGAACCACTTCTAAACCTGGAATGATTTGTCAACAGGCTGAAGCAACAGATTGCCGCCGATGAGACCCACAACCAGACCCCGATATTGGATACAAAACCCAGAAAACTCGATAACCCTGTTTGTTGGGCCGGATCCCGCAAAATCTCCCTGATGCTAAATCCCGAGCTTGTTAAAATCAGGACAGCTGCGGAATAAAAGAGTAATGCCGGGATAGCGACATATAAAATACTAATCAGTATCTTTCGGGTAGCGAAAATCTGCTTCAAACTCAATTTCTCTGGCCTCGCTGTTCCTGCTTCGTAAAATGGTAGATCTTTGTAATCTGGCTTTCATAGGTGAACGTAACATTGTAAAGGTATTCGGCATCCGTAATCCATCAACCGATAATAAATTATCAGCACAATGCCTGTTATCTCATACCTTTAATATCCGGAAACCACCTTTGGATAGTCAACTGTATTTTTTTGTTAGACAATGCTCGAACAATCACATCCGAGCAGGTATCCATGCATTTCAGTGTCCAGCTTTCCGCCTACTACCCGGACAAGTCTTATGGTGGCGATCGTGTTTACCAGGACATGCTGGAGCTAGCTCGTTGTGCCGATCAATTCGGCTACGAGTCGGTTGGTATTACTGAACATCACCTGATCAATATTTTGATGATGCCGGCGCCACTCCAGTTCGCCGTCAAGATCGCGAGTCAGACCGAGAACATCAAAATCATCACCGCGGTTTCGGTGTTGCCGTTACACGACATGCGTATTCTCGCAGGTGAACTCGTCTGTACAGACATTTTTACCGATCACCGGCTCATGGTTGGAGTCGGGCGCGGTGCCTTCGGTTTCGAGATGGAGCGCATGGGCGTGCCACTGGAAACCAGCCGCGAGAAGTTCGATGAATCCCTTAACGTACTGCAGGCACTGCTTGCTGACGAAGAGGTTTCCTGGGATGGTAACTACTACAAGTTTGATCCACTGACAATAATGCCCCGCCCGGTTAACGACATCCCAGTGATGATGGCGGTGCTTGTTCCCGAGGCCATTTATCACTGCACCAAACGCGGGTTTCATATTCAAACCACACCACTGTCGGGAGATCATCAACACATGCTCGACCAGGTCAATGCGTTCAACCGAGGCAAGGAAGAACTCGGTGATGCCGGGGCACACCAGACCCTGTCGCTGTCACGGGTTGCTTTTTTGTCACATAGCGATGCCGACCGCAATCGAAAAATTCAGATGGCGCATGACTACTACAGCCGCTTCGATAACGTTTTTACCGGACCCGGGATTGTCGAGAACGGAATGATCAAACCCCTGCCCCGCAACATGACGGTTGAACAGACGGCCGAGAATTTAACCATTTGCACCCCGTCGGAAATGATCGACAAGTTGGCCCCCTACGCCGAGGCCGGTGTGGATCGCTTCATCATGAACGTCAACTTCGGAGTCGAGCAACCCGAAGTGCTCGAATCGATTCAATGCTTCGCGGAAGAAGTAATGCCTCATTTCACCTCTGGCCCGGCCTCCCAGGCTAAAGCGTCATAACCATAATTTATGACCGCGGTAGACGTCAGTTATCGAATCGAAGGACAAGGTCCGGCACTTTACCTTGTGCACGGCATTGGCGCCCGTAAGACCACCTGGGATAAACTCATTGTCGGCCTCAAGGATCAATTCACCTGTGTCAGCTACGATTTGCGTGGCCATGGCGAAAGCCCCGTTCCGCCGACACCTTATACGCTCGATGATCTGGTTGATGACCTCGAAGCGTTACGCCAGAAGCTCGGACACGAGAAAATTCACGTCGCCGGGCATTCGCTCGGCGGCATGATTGGTCCGGCCTACGCACGCGCCTACCCCGAACATACCCTGAGTGTCGGTCTGCTTAGCACCGCCGCGGGTCGCAGCAAGGATGATCGCGCAAAATTGGAAGCGGTCGGCGATGCGATGGAGCAAAACGGGATCGCCGAAACCCTGGGTACCTTTGTTGCACGCTGGTTCACCGATGCATTCATCCAGGCACATCCGGACCTGGTAGAAGCACGTCTGCAACAGGTTAACGATACCCCTGCCGATATCTTCCTGAGCGTGTTCTGGATCTACGCCACCACGGAAATGGCGCCCTGGCTGCATGAAGTCAAATGCCCCTGCCTGGTGCTGACCGGTGAGCTGGATGGCGGTTGCAATCCGCTTCTCAATCAATTCATTGATGGCGAACTGCCCAGTTCCCGCCTGGTCATTCTCGAAGGGCTCAAACATGCGTTAATGATTGAAGCCAGCGACCAGGTACTCCCGCAGCTGCGAGAATTTCTACTCGCACAAAGCTGAGACTGCTACTCTTCGCTTCGTGGAATTCAACAATCTAAAGGCTGCGCTATTCGTGGTCATCGCAATGTCGATGATTACTACCAATGATGCCATCGTAAAGCACATCACCCAGGTGTTTAATGTTGGGCAGATCATGTTTTTGCGCGGGGCATTAATCTGCATTATTTTCGCCTGCGTGATGCGACTGCGGCGACAGCCGGTTTTTAATCGCCGTACACTGCATCGCTGGAATTTGCTGCGTGCGTTATTTGAGCTGGGTGCTACCCTCGCCTTCCTGACCGGCCTGTCCATGTTGCCCATCGCCGTGGCATCAACCCTGGGCTTTGCCTCACCCATATTCCTGGCACTGCTGGCGGCAACCATACTGAAGGAAAGCGTAAGCCTGGATCGATGGATCGTTATTCTGGTCGGCTTTGGTGGCGTGATGCTGATCACCAATCCGTTCTCCGAGACGGCCTCATGGGCGGTTATATTTCCGATCATCTGCGCTTTTTTCGTGGCGTTGCGCGATATCGCGATTCGCTACGTACCCAACGATATCCCGTCGTCGCAGGTCGCATTCACCAATGCCTGGATCGTTATGTTTGGCGGAGGTATCTATTCGATTTACCAGGGGTGGGGGGAGGCGGATTTACATTGGTACCTGTGGTTTATCGGTTTAGGTGGCGTACTTTACTGTGGATACCTGTTCCTGATTATTGGCAGCCGCATCGGTGAACTATCTTTTATCAGCCCGTTCAAATACATCAGTATTTTGATCGCAATAATATATGGTTACCTGATCTGGGGCGATAAACCAACATTGACAATGCTCGCAGGTGCCAGCGTCATTGTGGTTTCGGGTATTATGCTGGTATCCAGCGAAAAGCGACGCAACCGTAGCACAGTACTAACATCGGAAATCCAGTAACCACAATGTCCACGCCACAACCAGAAAAAACATCAGGCTGTTATGCCCCGGGCGTAATCGATTGGGTCTTCACGCGGGGTCGCTGTATCGAGCGCACCAATAAATTTGTGCACCAACTCGCGCATCAAATGAATGAGCACGGCGCATCGATTGACCGCTTGATGGTTTCGCTGTTGACGCTCAATCCGCAATTGGTAGGCACTTCGGAGACCTGGCTGAAGTCAACTGATATGACAACGCCACTCAATGCATCGCACGGCGTGCGTAATACGGAACGATATATCGGCAGCCCATTAGCAACAATCTACGAAACCCATAAACGCGTGCGCCAGCGGCTGGATAATCTGCCGGAAGATTCGCACCGTGCCTATAGTGAATTGGCCGATGAAGGCTTTACCGATTACGTGGCGCTGCCGGTACTTTTTGGCGAGGTCGCCGAACCCGGCGCGGCGATAATCATCAGCACCAAAAGAAAAGGTGGTTTCAGCGATCAGCACATCGAGAGCTTCAGGCGAATTCGGGATTACCTGGCACCGGTACTCGAAGTGCATGCATTGCGGCATATATCGCGCTCGCTGATGAATACCTACGTTGGCAAAAGGACCAGTGAAAAGGTTCTTGCCGGCATGATCAAACGCGGCGATGCCGATATCATCAATGCCGCGCTGTGGTTCAGCGATCTGCGCAATTTTACCCACCTGACTGAAACCATGGCGACCGAACAGATACTGGAAATGTTGAACGAGTATTTTGAATTCGTGTCGGCCGCGGTCACCGCTCGCGGCGGCGAAATTTTACGTTTCATCGGCGATGCAATGCTGATCGTGTTTCCGATTGATGAAAAAATGTGTAACCAGACGGCCTGCAACGCCGCGATCGATGCCGCAATCGATGCACAGAGCACACTCGAAACCATGAATCACCGTCGCCGGCGTCACAACCAGCCCGAAATCGAATTTGGCGTCGGGCTAAATATTGGTGAAGTGATTTATGGAAATGTCGGCGCACCCGATCGTCTCGACTTCACGGTTATGGGCCCCGCCGTCAACCGCACTTCGCGCCTGGAGTCACTAACCAAGGAACTGGGCTGCAACATCCTGTTCTCTGAAAAATTTGCCGATCTGGTCGAGACACCCTCCGAATTTCTGGGACACCATAAAATGAAGGGTATAGCTGAGCCACAGGCGGTTTATGCCCTTTGCAAGGTCTGACGATGCGCATCAGCGAGGCTCATATTTACCAGAAAGATCTGCCCTTGAAACAGCCGTACACTATGGCTGGGACGGTATTGGATACACTGGATTCCACCATTGTAAAACTGGTTTGCGATAACGGCCTGGTTGGTTGGGGCGAAACCTGTCCGGTCGGTCCCACTTATCAACCGGAACACGCCGCAGGCGCCAGAGCAGCGTTAACACATATTGCGCCGGCGCTAATCGGTGAGACGGCATTAACCCCGTTGCTGTTACGGCACCGTATGGACGCACAGTTAAACGGTCACAACCAGGCCAAAGCGGCTATCGATATCGCACTCATGGACTTGATCGGCAAGCATCACAAAATGCGAGTCTGTGATTTGCTCGGTGGCGCTTTCACCGAGAAAATTCCATCGTACTACGCACTTGGCATAGCCTCGCCTGAAGACAGTGCCGAACAGGCAAGGGAAAAAGTCGGCCAGGGTTTCCCGCGCTTACAAATCAAGTGCGGTGGCCGCAGTATCGACGAGGATATTGCCGTGATCCATAAGGTCTGGGAGGCGGTTGGCAACCAGGCTCGATTAGCCGTCGACGCAAATCGTAGTCTGACTGCGCGAGACACCCTGCTGCTAAGCCTGTCCTGTAATCAGATTCCCATCGTTATCGAGCAACCCTGCAATACCATGGAAGAAATTGCCTCGATACGAGCTCAAATCCATCACCCGGTTTACATTGATGAAAACACCGAATCAATCAACGATGTGTTGCGCGCGATCTCGCTCGGCATTTGCGACGGCTTCGGCCTAAAACTGACCAGGCTCGGCGGATTGAACGCATTTACAACGGTGCGTGATATTTGCGCGGCACGTTCGCTGCCGCATTCCTGCGACGATACACATGGTGGCGATATCATCGCAGCAGCCTGCGTCCATGCTGGGGCTACCGTGGACCCCGGACTACTCGAGGGTGTCTGGATCGGCGCACCTTATTACGAGGAACACTACGATCCCGAGAATGGCATCCGCATCGATGCTGGTTATATCCACTTGCCGCGGGCACCCGGGCTCGGCGTAACCCCCGATGAAAATCGCATCGGAAAGCTGTCGGCATCATTCAGTTAAATCGCAACAACACAAGCATTAGATTTCACATTAATTTGTTATGATAACTTATTGAATTAAAGAAGTTTTTCAACTCCTGATCATCAATGCTCACGCTATGGTCTTTTCCAGGAAAATTCTTACGGCCGATATCATCAACTATCAGTTTAGCCATGGGCCTGTTGTGCTTTCAGTTTTCGTTTTTCCAGAAATTGTTGATGGGATTCCGGGGTGCCATCATGGAATGAACCGGCCCATTTGTCGCAGGGAACCTCCAGGCCGCCATAATTGCATTCGAAAAAACGATGATGCATTTGGTGATGGAAAGTCCCCAACGCCAGCCTGTTCTTGCCGCCAAAAACCAACCCTTCGTAACCGGTATGCGTGGTTGCAGCAGACAGCGTGTAGTGCTGTAAATGATAAATGATCAGTAGCGGATTAGCCGGCGCCACCCAGTGAATCAGAACCGAGCCGAGATAAATGATATGTTCGACCGGGTGCATCGACAGTCCCGACCAGGGTCCGATATTGGTATTACGATGATGCAGGTAATGCACATGCCGATAAAGCGGCGGCCAGTGGATCAGGCGATGAATCAGGTAAAAGTAAAGCGTTTCCCAGATCGGCACCAGGAAAATCAGCAGCAGCAACCACAGGAAATCTCCCGGCATCTCCAGCATCGGGGCATAGCCGTTCGCTAGCGCCCACATCATCAACGCCTCGTAGGCAGTCCATACCGTTACGCCACTGGCACAGGTCCAGAACATGTTATCGAGGACCTGGTTGTTGAAGGTAAAAACCCGACTCCTTTTGACAAGTGGTCTCGCGTCGTAGTGCCGTTCCTCGCCCTGTTTCCGATACACGTAAAAATAAAGATGCAAGCCTCCCGCTACGAGGAACATCAGCGCCAGGTTCCTGACAAAAATCTGCGCTATCCAGTCAATCTGGAAAACCTGGCAGCGCACCACCGCCGGGTGAAAAAAGAACCAGGAGATGATCGAAAGCATCAGGATGACCAGGTTTTCCGAGATCGGAAACCAATCACCGACAAACCATTTCAAAGTTGCCTTTGGCCTGAAGGGTCCGCTAAACAGCGGTGATACCTGGATCGGCAGATCAGGCTGATAGTTCCACTGTCGTTTTTTCGCTCGGCCGGGCGCATTGTCCGATGCCAGTTTATCTGCTGAGTTCGTCATTGAATTCTGTAATCCAGTAAATTTTGCAAGCTGCGATCTCCATTCCGATAGTTTTTCATGGTTAAATGTCGCAAATCAACCATTCAAATTCCCGGCATATTGATATGTTCGTATTCTGTAAGCAATATCTCTTAATCCAGAGTGCGATTTAACGCCATGGAGAAAGCGATGCCCGAGGCAAACCTGAGCCAAAGTGAATTTTCTCAAATCAGGGGTCAATACGATGAAATAGCAACCCGTTCACACTCAATTAATACCCGCTGCTACGTCGATCCGAAGTTTTTAAAGATCGAGCAGGAGCAGGTCTTTCATCGCAGTTGGCAGTTCCTGTGCCACGAGGAAAAACTGCGCGATCCGGGCAGCTATGTCACCCTGAGTATTGAAGGTCAAAGTATTGTTGGAGTGCGTAATCGTGAAGGCGAACTCAAGGCCTACTACAACGTCTGCAAACACCGCGGGCATGAACTGCTATCGGGAGAGGGTCAAACCAAACGGATCACCTGCCCCTACCATGCATGGACTTATGACCTTGACGGTGCACTGGTCAACGCACCACGCTCCGAGCACCTTGAAAAATTCAATCAAAAGGAAATCTGCCTGGAGCCGGTGCAGATAGAGATTTTCTGCCACCTGGTTTTTGTCAATTTAGACCCCGCAGCCTCGTCCCTGGCGATGCAATCAGGCGACCTGGCGCCTGAAATCATGCGTTACGCCCCCGACCTCGCAGATCTTACCTTTTCAACGCGCCTGACTTATCGCATCAAGGCGAACTGGAAAGCCGTGGTGGACAATTTTCTCGAGTGTTATCACTGCCCGGTCGCGCACAAGGGTTTCAGTTCGATGATCGATATGGATACCTACCAGGTTAAAACCCACGGTATCTATTCAAGCCACATGGCCAAGGCCAGGCTGGGTGAAAATAGCGCCTACAATATCGCGGATGCGACGGTGACCGATCATGCCGTCTGGTTTCTGTGGCCGAACATCACGCTGATGCGTTACCCCGGACGTGGCAATTTCATGGTGTGGCGCTTTTACCCGATAAACGAGCATGAAACCTGGGAGGAATTCGATTTCTTCTTTGAAACTGCCGAACCGGATGAAACCGAAAAAGAAGCACTCAAGTTTATCGATGAAGTGCTGCAACCTGAAGACATCGGCCTGGTCGAGAGCGTGCAGCGGGGTATGAGTACACCTGCCTTCAACTCGGGACGCTACATGGTTGATATCGAAGGCAGCGGCGCCAGCGAACACGCGGTGCACCATTTCCATGGGCTCATTCTTGATGCCTACCAGCGCGCCAGCAAAGCATCCGCATGAGCAGCATGCTCGAGGGTAAAACGGCATTCGTCACCGGTGGCACCGGGGGGATTGGCAGCGCAATTTGCGCGCGCTTTGCGCGCGAAGGTGCGCAGGTGATTGCAGCTGATTTATCGCAGCCAGGGGAACTGCCTGGCCAGGTCGAGTTTGCCGCTTACGATGTCACCGATGAAACAATTTGTCAGAATACATTTGCCACTCTTGCAGAACGATGGGGCAAGCTCGATATCCTGGTCAACGCGGCCGGCATCGAAATCGAAAAGACCATCGAAGATACGACGCTCGAAGAATGGAATCGCATCTTTGCGATCAACGTGACCGGCATGTTCCTGACTTCAAAGTACGCACTGCCGCTGCTGCGCAAATCGGATGGCGCGAGTGTAATCAATTTTGGATCCTACGATGGCTATATCGCCGATCCCGGACTTGCCGCTTACTGCGCCACCAAGGGTGCGGTACACGCGCTGACCCGAGCGATGGCCTGCGATCATGGGCCCGAAGGCATTCGCGTCAACGCGATCTGCCCGGGTTATGTCGACACCCCGATGCTGCAGAGTTTTTTCGGTGAATCGGGTGATATCGAATCGCTCAAAAAAGCGGTACGCGACGTGCACCCGATCCGTACCTATGGCACTCCGGAAGATATCGCCAACCTGGTTAACTGGCTGGCTTCCGACGAAGCCCGCTATGCATCGGGTCAACTCTGGGTTATCGACGGCGGACTGAGCGCTCAAGTCCAGCAGATGAACTTATGAAACGGTTACCGGGGAAGACTGCGTTGATTACCGGTGGTCGACAGGGCATCGGACGCACCATCGTGGACAAGTTTCTGGCCGAAGGCGTCCAGGTCATGACCTGCGGTCGCGGAGAGAGACCGCAGGATTTTCCGGATGAAGTCTATTGGCAGACAGCCAATATCGCTGACAAGTTAGACGTCGATAACCTGCTCAAAGCGGTGGTTGACGAGTTCGGCGAGCTCTCGATCCTGGTCAACAACGCGGGCATTCAGATTGAAAAAACCGTAGTCGACACGACTGACGAGGATTACGCAAGGCTGATGGGAGTCAATGCCTGGGGCGTATTCCTCGCCTGTCGCGCCTGTATTCCGATCATGTCCAGTGGTGGTTCGATCATCAACATCGGTTCAATCTCGGCGTCGACCGCGGATCCTGGACTTGCCCTTTACAATGCATCCAAGGCTTTCGTACAGGGCCTGACACGATCGATCGCAGTCGATCATGGCCCCGATATTCGCTGCAACGCGATCAGCCCCGGCTGGATCATGACCGACATGGCCGATGCTGCATTTGCGGTCGCAGACGACCCGGCAGTAGCAAAACGCGATGCGCTGTCGCGTCACCCCGCCGGACGCTTCGGTGAGCCCACTGATATCGCCAACCTTACGGCCTGGCTAGCCTCGGACGAAGCCAGTTTCGCAACCGGCCAGTGCTATACCCTCGATGGCGGCATGACCGCGGCCTCCCCGCTAAATCCGTCGATGTTCTAGAATTTCCGCTCCTTCTTGAGCTGTATGCACTATAAATAAAGCATTCAGCAAGTCAGTTTGCTATTCAATAAACCAGATCAGGCAAGACTATCGAATGTCAACCGATGTCGATGAAATCACGTTAATTCTGTCGGGCGTAAAAATCCTGCAGGATCTCGATGTCGAGATCATCCGCGATATCGCGCAGCATACGCAGATCGAAGCGTTCGATAAAAACGAGCTGGTAATCGAGGCAGGTCAGATGGGTCGGCGCATCTACTTCATCTTCGAAGGTAAAGTCGAGGTCCAGATTCCTGATTTGCAGGGCGAAGTCAAAAGCCGGATCATGCTCAAGAAAGGCGAAGTCGTTGGCGAAATTTCATTGCTGATTAACTCGACCTATTCCGCCGATGTTGTTGCACTATCTAAAACCACCGCGTTTTACCTCGATCAGCAACATTTTAACGAATTGATCGAAAAGCACCCTGATTTTGCCGAAGTCATGTCGCAGTTGATGACCAGCCGGATGGCACAAAACGGCGGCATCAACCGGGTCGGCAAGTACGAGTTGCGCAGTAAACTCGGCGAGGGTTCCATGGCGACGGTGTTCAACGCCTGGGACAAGGAACTTGAACGCGAGGTTGCGATCAAGATGCTGAAGTACAAGCTGGCCTTCAACGAAAAATTTCTAGATCGCTTCGAACAGGAAGCCAAAACCATCGCCAGTTTGAATCATCCAAATATCGTTAACGTGTTCGAGGTCATCGACGAATTTTCCACGCGTTTCATTGTCATGGAAAAGCTGCACGGACAGGATCTTGCGGCGATACTGGAAGAAAAAGGTGCATTCAATCTCGTGCAAACGCGCGAAATCCTGTACCAGGTCGCGAGCGCCTTGCAATACGCCCACAATCATGGCGAAAAAGGGATCGTGCATCGCGATATCAAACCGTCAAACATCGTCATCGATGCCTACGGCAACATCAAACTCACCGATTTTGGCGTTGCCGGCCCACCGCAGGACAAGAAGGTCAATATCGAGGGCTCACCCTCATACCTGGCCCCGGAAATTATCAACGGCGATATGCTCGACGGGCGTGCCGACATTTACGCGCTCGGCGTCATGGCGTTCCACATGTTGACCAACAGCCTGCCCTTTAGTGCAGGAACACTGGGTAAGCTATTAAAGATGCAGGTCAACCAAAAACCCCCCGACATTCGTAATGCTTGCCCGGAAATCGATGAAAGTCTGGCTGGATTTATCGATAGCGCGCTGTCAAAGGATCTCGACGACCGCATTTCAGACTGGGATGAAATCCGCAAAATCCTCAAACCCGCAAGCCAACTCAACCTGATGCTGGATCCCGACGAGCTCGCGGTGATCATCCGTTTTCGCGATACCGCCTACCAGTTATCGGGCAGTTTCATCAACGCGATGCAAAAGCTGCTGCAAGAAGAAGACATCAACCACCAGATCGAAATACATCGCGGCAACGACGAAAACGAGTAAAGCGTGACACCGAAAAAGCCGGCAACATCTCCATTATATTGCGTCATCCCGGAAACCCCTTAGGGGTTATCCGGGACCTTGTAACAAGCCCGCGATCAAAAACGTAGGTACATAGTAGAGATTTCCGCTTTCGCGGGAATGACGGGGGAGAGCGCGGGAATGACGTCCTTAAAAGAAGTCAATCCCAGACATTGGCATTTTCGTCGAAACCGTCACGGCGCGCACCGATGATACAAAAGCGATGTTTACTCGGCGCCTGCATTACGGTCCAACGTTCCATTCGCTCGACCACGGCCGCTCCCAACCCTTCCAGGCGTTTAACCTCGGCCTCGATATCGTCGGTTTCAATATCGATGTGAATCCGGCTAGGATGCTCAACTTTCTGTAATATCACGTGCGGATCAGCAGGGTCTCCCTGTACGTCGATATAGCGAGCCTCGGTGCTCCGTTGCTCCACCTTGCCCCCCAGTGCAGCACTCCAGAATTCCGCTTCGCGCCCGAGATTGTCGGTCTGACAATCGATAATGACTGTACCCAGTCGACTCTTGTGCATAGCCTTAACCTCCCGATTGTTCGCGAAATATTTTGATCAGCGAGGGCAGTTCTTCATCGTCCTGCCCAGCAGCAATACCCTGTTCGACCAGTTTGTGCATCAATTTTGGCAAATCAGCCGGAACCCCCAGCTGATCAAAAGTAACCATCATGTCCTTGATTGCCGCCTCGTATACGTTGAGCGATGCCCCTCGGTTGGAGTAATCACCGCTGGTAATAGTCTCGGTCGCGACCTTGACATAATCGCCGACTATTTTCTGCGAAGTCGGCACTTGTTTGAAATAGGCTTCTGCGGAAATGCCGGCACGCTCGGCGATCAGGGCACCGTAAATCAGGCCGAACATGAAACCTTGCCGTGGCAGGAACAGCGCTGCAAACAGTGCCGCCAGTGAAGTCACCTCTTCACCGATGAAATCCGATGCTGGGCCCATCGCGCGAATGATCGCCTCGTTCTGTTGCCATACATCCTTCGACCCTGCAACGAGAATACAGGTATCTTCCTTGCCAACACCAGATGGGTAGGAGCAGATCGCGCCAACGACACAATCCGCATTGTTACTCTGCACCAGTTTTTGCAATGCGGTCGCTTCCTCGGCACTTCCGGTGGTCAGTTCGATAAATTGCTTGCCCGCTATTTCATCTGCGTGCTCGGCCAGCATTGCCTCGGTATCGGTATGCGTGTTGATGCAAGTGATAATCGTGGGGCTGGCCGCGATTGCAGCGCTGACACTATCGGCCTGGCTGGCACCGGCTTCAACCAGCGGAGCCGCTTTGGCCGCGGTTCGGTTCCACACCGTGACCGGGTACCCTGCGTCAAGCAATGCAGAGGCTAATGCTTTCCCCATGCCGCCGAGTCCAATAACAGAAACGCTTTGCATGCTCTATCCCCGGTTCAAAGGTTTTTTTACTAGTTCCATGCTACTCGAGGCCGCATTTTCTCAATCCGTCGAGATAGGGATCCAGACCTCCGACGTGTTTTGTCGGCAGGTTTATTTCAAGATAACCGATCGACAGGTCGGGCTTCGCTTCCAGCGCCAGTGCAAGGGACTGCTTCGCCTCGTCGACCCGACCGAGATTTGCCAGCGCGGAAGCCTTGACAGCGTGCGACCAGTACCCGGTTGCTTTTGGAATCTGCAAAGTATGATCGGCCCATTCCAGCGCTGCTTCGTATTCACCACTGAGGATAAAGGTGAGCGCATGCACGATCGTAAATGCCCACATCATCGGGTCGCGCGGGCTCATCGCGACCGCTTGTTTAGTCATAAGTTTGGATTCCTCGAGTTCTCCGGCGAGTGACAGTGCAAACCCAAGTCCATGATATGCCTGGGCAAAGCAGGGATTGAGTTCGATCGATTTTCGCAGTGCTGCGATTGACGCGTCATGATCGCCCAGCATCATGTGGATGCGGCCGATTGCAAAATACGAAATCGCATCTTTGTCATCGCATTGTAGCGCCATCCTTGCGGCTTCGAGCCCTTCCTGCAAAAGCGCATCCGGATTTTCTGTAATACCCAAAATCACGAACTGATAGCAACAATAGGCATAATAGGCATAAGCCGGGGCAAATTTAAGGTCAGCCTCGGAAGAGCGTTTAAACAATTCCATTGCGGTCCGAATGTTTTCACCCTCGAAGGTCCACATGTGCCACAACGCCCGCTGATATAGCTCCCAGGCATCGAGATTATCAGGAGACTTGTTAACCGCTCTCTCGCGCTCGAACGCGTTCAACTCGGGTTCGAGTGCCGAAGCAATAATCCGTACCATTTCATCCTGCAGATCGAAGATATCCTCCATCTCGCGATCGTAGCGTTCGGCCCAGACGTGGTGCCCGGTTTCGGCATCGATTAGCTGCACGGTCACACGCACCCGGTTGCCTGACTTGCGCACGCTGCCTTCCAGTATGAAACGGACACCAAGCTCTTTCGCCACCTGGCGTACATCGATTGCCATACCCTTGTAGGAAAAGGTGCTTTCGCGCGAAATAACCTTGAACGATCGGATCTTGGACAAGGCGGTGATCAAATCTTCGGTGATGCCGTCACCGATAAAATCCTGGCCCGGGTCGTTACTCATATTGGTCAGCGCCAATACCGCGATCGAAGGTTTTTCGGAACCACTTTTTGCAGGATTACCCGAACTCAGGTTTATATCCGATACCGGCTGCCAACGGTAAACATGGACTGGCCGATTGATGTTTTTAAACTGCTCGCTTCCGCCGTCGGTAAATTCCACCTCGAGCTTGCCCAGGACCTGTTCGTGAACGGAGGCCGAGATACAGATACCCCCTTCAGGTGCCGCAGCCTCGAGCCGGGCAGCGAGATTGACGCCATCGCCAAACACTTCGCCACGGTCCTCGATAACGTCACCGATATTAATGCCGATACGAATCTGGACCTTCTTATCGTCATCAACCTGGTGATTTTTACTAGCCATCTCG
>CAXMSP010000066.1:0-17018 GCA_964196225.1 uncultured Gammaproteobacteria bacterium
ATCGCGCGAATCTCTTCCTTGCTGACGCCATTGTTAAGTGCACCACGGCAGTGAATTTCCCATTCGTGCATCTTGCCGAGTGCGCCGATCATTGCCAGGTTCATCATCGAGCGCGTCTTCGGTTCGATGACTTCATCACCCCAACCGAAGCCCCAGCACCAGGCGGTCATCGCTTCCTGGAACGGACGCGTGAAGTCGTCGGCCGCGGCCAGGTTCTTTTCAACATATTCCGCGCCGAGTGTGCCCTTGCGCTTGGCCAGGCCCTTTTCAAATAAATCGTTGTCCATTTTTATTCCTCAAGTTATTAGAAGACCGTCATGCCGGCCTACGAGCCGATACGTCGGACCGCGGCATCCATTGCAAGAGTGGTAAGTTTGATAAAATCTTAGCTTCGGTTGTAATGGATTGCGGGTCAAGCCCGCAATGACGCATTAAATCAATCTTCGGATCTGGGCAGTAGATTCTGCGGGTCATACACACATTGTTCAACGATTACCGCTCGCCGCGGTTCGCCCATGACCAACACCTCGAACTCGGTTCCGACCTGGTTCAGCTCGGGCTTGATATATGCGAATGCGAGGTATTTGCCCTGGTCGTAGCCATAGCCGCCCGAGGAGACCTGTCCAACCGGATCGCCGTTTTGCCAAACTGATTCCGACCCCAGCGGATCGCATTGCACAGCATCGGCTGCCGGTTCATCGAGCTGCAGGTAAGCGAGTACCCAGCGTGAAGCTGGCCGGAGCGACACCTCCGCGCCCTGGAATCGAGCGTCTCGAGAAAATCGGGCCACATCACCTTCGGTTATCGTAACCTCGTTGGTGATTTCCGACCCGGAACGGTAGGCTTTCTCCATGCGCACCGCGTTCAGCGTGGCGGAACCGATATGCACCATGCCTTCACTCTGCGAGACTGAGACCAGTGCGCTGTAGACATCGAGCATGCCGGCCACCGGCACGTGCAGTTCCCAGCCGAGTTCGCCGGTATAGGTCACGCGCATGGCGCGCACCTGGTCGACACCGGCAACGGTGATATGCTGGCTAGAAAGCCAGCGAAAACTCGCGTTATCGAGCGTTGCATCGGTGCATTCGGCGAGAATCCGGCGTGCGGCCGGTCCGGCCAGCATGATGACACCATAATCTTCCGATACATTGTTAAAGGAAACTGCCTCACCTGCCCGAACTTCCTCTTCCATCCAGTTCAATAACGCCGCCTCGCGCACCGACGCGTAAACCATGTAGAAGTGATTCTCACCGAGCTTGATGATGGTGGCCTCGCCTTCGATACGCCCGTTTTCCATCATCAGGTAGGTCAGCGTTACACTACCTTCCTTTTGCGGAACCTTGTTCGATTGGATTCGATCGAGATAGGATTCGGCATCCGTACCGCTTATTTCGATCTTGGCAAATGCGGTCAGGTCGGCAATCCCGGCATGGGTACGCATTCCACGCACCTCTTTACCAATGATGTCGAACAATTCGCTACGCCGAAAACTCTCGATATGCTCTTGCTTAACGCCGTCGACTGCATACCAGTAGGGACGCTCCCAGCCATAAACGTCTTCGTACACCGCACCCTTGTCTTTCAGCGCCTCATAAAGTGGCGAAAGTTTCGAATGCGAAGGCCGCAGGTCGGGACGGTCGAGATGCGGGAACGGAATTTCGTGACGCAGCAGGTAATCTTCCTTGGCCTTGTTAATGCGGTAATTATCATCGATGCATGCACCAAAGCGCCGTGGATCGAAACTGCGCATCGAAACGTCGGCGGCGCCATGCACCATCCACTGCGCCAGGTACTTGCCGGCTCCCGGACCCCAGGCGATGCCGACTTGCGAACCGCAGCAAAGCCAGAAATTGTTCACGCCCGAGGGACCCAGCAGCATATTGCCGTCGGGGGGATGCGTGATGGCGCCATGCACGACACTCTTGATGCCCTTGTCGGCCAGGATCGGCATGCGCTCGAGCGCGTTTTCAAGCCACGGCATGATACGGTCGTAGTCCGGCTCGAACAGTTCGTTCTCGGAATCCCAGGGGGTGCCGTCATCCCAGACCGAGGCCGCGTTAGCTTTCTCATAAATCCCGATCAACCCGGACTTCTGCTCCATGCGGATGTAGCCCGACACCTGCGAATCGTCTCGAATAACCGGCAATTCTTTTTCGAGTTGCTCGAATTCGGGCACGGTATCGGTGATCAGGTAATGGTGCAGCATGTTCGCAATCGGCAGGTCGAGCCCGACCCATTCGCCGACCTGGCGCGCGTAGGTGCCACCCGAGTTGACCACGCGCTCGGCTTCGATATCACCCTGCTCGGTATGCACCACGAAGGTATCGCCGGTGCGGGTGATACCGGTAACCCGATTTTGTCGAATTACGGCGCCACCCATCATGCGTGCGCCCCTGGCCATGGCAAAGGCAACCCCGGCAGGATCGACATGCCCGTCGTGCGGGGTGTAGAGCGCGGCCATGACTCCATCAAGATTATAGAAAGGATGCAGTTCAGCAATACGTTCGAGGCCGATGATTTCCATTTCATGCCCGAGACCCTTGCCTACAGAGAGGGTGTACTTGATCCAGTCGACCTCATCCTGGGTATAGGCGATGCGCAGGCTACCGCTGCCGTGCCAGGTACAGGACTGACCGGTCTCGTCTTCAAGGCGCGGGTAGAGCTCGGTGCCATAGGCCGCCATCTTGGCGAGGCTGTAATGACTAACCGAATGTGTTATCTGCCCGGCTGCATGCCAGGTCGAACCACTGGTCAATTCCCCTTTTTCCAGCAGCACGACATCGCTCTCGCCTTCCTTGCATAAATGATAGGCAAGCGAACAGCCCATAACCCCGCCACCGATAATGACGATTTTCGCCCTTGATTGCATCGAGTTGACTCCGGAAAAATAGTGTTGCTTTGATTGATTAACGAATGATACACTTGTATCATTATTAAAATCAAGTGCACAAATGTCACATTCTCAGGCTAATTTCGAAGTCATCGAAAACGTCCTGCCGCAGTCGCAGGAAGAAGTGATCGCGCGCCTGTTGGCCGAGTTTGACAACCTGCCGGGGCAACTCCAGCTGAGTGCACGTTATATCATCGACCATCCGCATGAAGTCGGGCTGCAATCGATGCGCACGCTCGCCACCAATGCCGAGGTTCAACCCAACAGTTTCGTGCGTCTCGCGCGTCACCTTGGCTTTGAAGGTTACGACGCGATGCGGGAACGTTTTCGGGATTTCGTGCGCGGAGGCATTGGCAGCACCCCCGATCGAGTGCGCTGGTTGCAGCAAATGGATCGCAGGGGTGGCAGTGCCGCGATTTTCGGCAGCATGGCCGAAGCCTGTCTCGAAAACACCGAAAAGATGTTTGCGCAACAGTCGGTGCCGGATCTCGAACGCGCCGTCGAGCTGATGATCAACGCACGGCGGGTTTACGTGCTCGGGCTCGGCCTCGCCTATCCGCTGGCTTACAATTTCTGGTATGTCGCACGCATGGGTTTCGACCACTTCATTCTGACGCCGCGCCACGGCAGCCTGCCCTCGGACGACATTATCCGCATGGACGAACGCGATTGCCTGGTGGCGATGACATTTCAACCTTACCGACGCGATACGCTCGCCGCAGTGCAGCGGGCAAAAAAAGTCGGCGCGAAGATTATCGGCATAACCGATAGCAGTGCCGCCGCCCTGTGTCGGGAAGCCGATATCGGCCTGGTGTCACCGACGCACACGCCGCAATTCTTTCATTCCAATTCGGCGGTAACCGCGTTGCTGGAAAGCCTGTGCGCACTGTTGATCGTGCGTGGTGGTGAAGCGGCGAGTGCAGCTGTCGAAGCGTTTCATTCTGCCCGTTGGGAGGAAAACATTTATGACGAATCCTGATTTGAAAGTCGTGGCCGCGGGCGGCCCAGTGCTGGGGCTCGCCCCGAAATACTTTAATGACCGCGAGCTTTTCCAGCGCATCATGGACCAGGTTTTTTACCGGAACTGGGTACTAGCCTGTCATGCAAACCAGGTCAGCAAGCCTGGCGATTTCCTGACGCTCGAAATATACGACCAGGACATCATCATTACGCACACCCGCGAGGGAGAGATCAAGGCCTTCTATAATGTCTGCCAGCATCGTGGACACAAACTCGCCGAGGGTAGTGGCAACAGGAAACTACTGGTGTGCCCTTATCACGCCTGGTCCTACGATCTGAAGGGAGAACTCAAGGCGGCACCGCATTCGAGTAAGGTGCCCGGGTTTGATTCGACTAAAATCTGCCTGACCGAAATTCGCCTCGAGAATTTCCTCGGCTTTCTGTTTATCAACCTCGATCCTGACTGCCCGAGCATGGATGAAACCTACCCCGGCATACGTGCGGAAATGCTGAAACTCTGTGCCGATGTCGAGCAGCGTAAATATGCCTACCACCACACTGCTGACGAAGGCTGCAACTGGTTCGTCGCGGTCGAAAACTACAACGAGTGCTACCACTGCGGCCACTGCCACCCTTCGTTCGCCAAGGGAATTATCGACCCCGGCACCTACGCCATCGAACCCTACGGCGACATCAAGGTTCTGCACCACAGTTCGAAACCATCGAGCAGCGACGAGGCCTGGTACGATGTCAGCGGTGCCGATTACGGCAGTTTTTTCCTGTGGCCGGCGACTTCCATTCAGTTCTACCCCGGTGGAGTCGTCAACAGTTTTACCTGGCGACCGCTCGTGGTCGACGATGTGCGCGTGTTTCGAACTTTTTACTCGAACGATGGCGAAGTTGATGAAACCCTGCACAAGGTCATCGAAAACGATCGAGAAACGACCTTTCAGGAAGACCTCGACATCGTCAAGGAAGTCCAGCGCGGCATCAATTCGCGCGGTTACAAGCCCGGTCCATTGGTGCTTAACCCCGAGGGCGGCATCAATAACGAACGACCTATCCAGAAATTACACGAATGGCTCAGAGCAGCCGTCGATTAAACAGGAGTCCCTGATCATGTCATCTCCCGCTACCAAAGCCTCATCCGGCACCCTATCCCAACGCGAGCTGTTTGAAATAGCAGACCGCGTGTTACCCGGTTCCGGTCTCGGCAGTTATTCGTTGGCGGATGACATTCGCCTGATCTATTCACATGGCAAGGGTTCACGCATGTGGGACGTCGACGGCAACGAGTACATCGATTACGTCGGAGGTGCTGGCGCGCTGATCCTCGGACACTCGCATCCCGCCGTGGTCAAGGCCGTACAGGCGCAGTTCGAGCGCGGCGCGCATATGTTCGGTTCACTGAACGAGGTTGCGGTGCACCTGGCCGAACGTCTCGTCAACGATATTCCCTGTGCCGAGAAGATTGCCTACGCGACCACCGGCTCGGAGGCCACGGGCTACGCGATGCGCCTCGCGCGTGCGTTCACCGGGCGCAGCAAGATCCTGAAATTCGAAGGCGCCTACCATGGCAACCACGACTACGCGATCGTCTCGACGTTCCCAAAGGAAACCGGCGCCTACCCACAGGGTGCACCCGATTCCAGCGGACAGCCCGACGCTACGGTTTCGACCATGCTGGTCTGTCCCTACAACGATCTCGATACCCTGCGCAAGATTGTCACCGAGCATCACGCCGATATCGCGGCGATTTTTGCCGAGCCGGTGCAGCGCATCATTCCGGCCGAACCCGAGTTTCTGCACGGCATCCGACAAATCTGTGATGAATTCGATATCCTGTTCGTCCTCGACGAGGTGGTGACCGGTTTTCGACTCGGCTACGGCGGTGCCCAACAGTGGTATGACGTCAAACCCGACCTCTCGACCCACGGCAAGGTCGTCGGCGGCGGTGGCCCGCTGTCCTGTATCGCCGGACGCGCCGATGTCATCGGACTTTCTGATCCGAAACTGAAAGGCCAGCCGGGCTACACCTATTTCAACGGAACCCTGCATGGCAACCCGGTCGCGGCGGCCGCGACCATGGCGATGCTCGACGAGCTTGGCAAACCCGGCGTCTACGACCGCATGAACGGCTTTGCAGACGATCTCTGCCGCGAAACCCAGAAGATCCTCGACCAGCATGACATTCCGGCGATTGCCGAGCACACCGGCTCGTTATGGCAAATACTGTTCATGGACAAAACTCCCCGCAACCTGGCCGACGTGCTCACCAGTGATCAGGCAGCGATGCGCAGGCTCGATACGCTGTTAATGAAGCAGGGGCAGTACGTGCTGCCCGGCGTACGCCGTTTCGTCTCCACCGTGCACACCGCGCAGGACCTCGAAGAAACCCTGCGTGGCCTCGACGCTGCCTGCCGCGAGTTTAATAAATCCTGATGTTTTCCCCATATAAGCGGGGATATATTATTGAACCGTAAGGCGAAATGCCGAGTCCTTGACTAAGGTCGGGTTTTTCCTCTATCGTGGTCGGACTATCCCGTTGGGTCCGGCGTAATGCAAAAAACCAGTGACATCATCTGGCAGGACACGCAGCACCAGGTTTTGTTCGAGCTGATCGACAAAATCAAGGAAGTTCCCTTCGATCCGGACATCCTGGTCCGTCTCAAACTCTACGCGGAACACCATTTCATCCTCGAAGAAACCTACATGGTGCAGCTTGGATATCCTCTTAAAGAAGAACATATCGAGGCGCACGACCGTTTCCGCGAGGAACTCGAGGCGATGCTGGAAACCGATCCGACCATGGGCCAGTTCCTGCAGGACTCCCTTTCCGACTTTCTTTACAAGTGGCTTAAGCTACACGTGCTCGGCATCGACAAGAAACTCGAGGATTTTGTCATGAAGTCCAACGCCAAATGATGCCGTTATGAGCGGCCAGAAATTAAGCGGCCACTGCTATTGCGGTGCGGTTAAATTCGAGATCGCCGGTAAATCGGACTGGGTAGGGCACTGCCATTGCGAGTCCTGCCGTCGGCAGAGTGGCTCGGTGATGACGACTTTTGCCGGCTTTAAACTCGATCAGGTCGTATTTACAGCTGCGATGCCAAATCGTTCCACCACCAATGACGGCGTGACACGGAGGTTTTGCGGGCAATGTGGATCCCCGGTTTCCTATGAATACAAAAATCGACCTGATGAAATTCATATGCAGCTCGGTCTATTTGACGATCTCGAACAATTGACGCCGCAGGATCATAGTTTTCTGGAAGAAAAAGTGAGCTGGCTGCATGCCGACGAGCACCTGCCGGAGAGTGACTTTACGACCTAGAGCAACCCCTAGTCGCTGAGCAGGTAGCCGCCACTCGATTCGAGAATTTCAGTTCCGACTATCTTGGCGATATTGGCGTCGCGCCAGACATACTTGGTGACCCTGCGCGAAATGACCTGACCCGAAGTACCCGCCAGTAACGGAATTCTTTCAACGAATGCCCCATCGCCATCGAGCCGGATCAGATCAGCGATGCGATCGCCCTTTTCAACCTGGTCCCCGAGTTCCACGCAGTAAGCGAGCAATCCCGCCTGCGGCGCGCGCAGCCTCTCGGTAGCGCGTAGGTCGCTGGGTGCTGCGGCCTCGCCTTTATGACCAATAACCTTGCCGGTAATTAGACCCTGTTCCTGAAAATAGCCGTACAGGTTTTGCGCGTCCTTGCGGTTCAGTTCATCGAAGCTATCGAACCTACCCCGGTACTCCAGCGTACATGATACGACAGGCAAGGGTATCGGCTTATCCTGGTGCTCGCGGGCGAGCCGCAACCAGAGCGCGGGCCAGGCTTCGTCAAACGAGCCGCCACCACTATCCTCGGCCGTCAACGTGGCCGCGGCACCAGTCCAGTTGGCGAGCTGCTGCATATTTTCGGCTAGCTGGGGAACGGTAAAGATGTGGACCAGTGCATCACTGCCACAATGCACATCAAAAACATAGTCCGCGTCGCAGGCTTCACTGATTAGATATCGACGCCATTGATCCAGCGCGGTGACCTGCGGCAGGGTTTCAACCCAGTCACGCAGCGCTGCGCGTATCTGCAGAATATTTGCCTCGGCGTCAGGGCCCAGTTTTGTGGCAAGCTCCTCTCCGACCGCGTCATACAGCACCGGCCAATCGCGATTATGGTTCACCCCGGTACCGCGATTGTAACGGCCCTGGTGTTGGCCAAATTCAATATCACCCATACCGAGTGGATTGACCATCGGGAATAGCACGAACTCTGCCTTCAGCTCGCCCGCGGCATCGGCGTCACGTAATAATTGCAGCAAATGATGCAGAATCAGGATACCGGGCTGTTCATCGGCGTGCAGGGCCGCCTGCAGATACACTTTCCTCGGCGCATCTGGCGCACCGATGCGGAAGTAGTTGAGCTCAGTGGTGCGCCCCGGGGTATCACCAAGCAGCTGCCTGCTGATTCTATCGAAACTCATGTCACGATGGCGCCACCATCGACATCGATAATCGTGCCGGTAACAAATTCATTCTCGAGCAGGAAAGTCGCGGCGCTGGCGCATTCCGCCGACGTGCCGGCACGCGGTATCAGATGACCTGCAGTGCCTTTATCGTAGTATGCCTTGCGTTCGTCACCCTGCAGCGGCGACATTGGCGTATCAATCAGCCCCGGGCAGACGCCGTTGATACGGACCGGGCTGATCTCGTTGGCGACCAGGTGGATAAAGGCTTCAACCGAGCCACCCACGCTGCCGATGGCGAGCGTGCCCGGGCGATACTTGCGCGCGGGGTAACCGCTGAACAACACCACCGCGCCTGCCGGTGACATCTGCGGCACCCCGAGACGTACGCTGTTAACGTATCCCCAGAGCTTGGCGAATGAATTCTGAAAACCATCAAGGTCCATTTCCAGAAAAGGCCCGATTGCGCGAGAACCCCCAGTAGCCGCATTCACCAGGTAGTCAAAACCCTGGTGTTTTTCGAACAGCGTGCTCAATGCCGGACGATCCAGCACATTGACCTGCACGCACTCGATGCCGTCGATTTCACGTTCGCTGCGGCTGCCGGCGATGACTTCCGCGCCGCCGTCGCGCAGCATTTCGGTTGTTGCCAACCCGATTCCGGACGTACCACCCAAAACGATCGCTTTTTTACCACTAAAATCTGTCATTCCTACCTCGCTAAATAATTCCGCTTTCCAGGCTGGCGGCCATCAACATACCCAGCTCTTCGCACTGCGTTTCGTACTCCGGCCGGTATTCGCCGTGCAGTATCATCGGTTCCTGCACCGCTTTCCACTTTAATCCGGTCGTTATTTTACCAATCGCGATTCTGGTGCCGGTACCATCGAGGCCGGCACGGATATACGCGGCAAACGGCATTGCCTCGGTATGTTCCAGGCAGGGATAATAAATACGATCGAAAAAGTCCTTTAGCGCGCCGCTCATGTAGCCAAAATTCTCGGTCGTACCGAGAATTATCGCATCCGCCCAGAGTACGTCATCGACTACCGCCTGCAACGGCGGAATGTGTTTTACCTCTACCCCGTCGATATCCTCATGCGTGGCGCCGCGCAGCGTGGCATCGACCAGTTTTTGGGTATTGGCCGAGGGATTGTGGGCCACGATGAGCAAGTGTTTGCTGTCCGGCATACAGCGATCATAAAGGCTTAAAGCAGCCATGAATAGTGTAATTCCCGGTATCGATTTCTCTTTAGTTTCAAATTAAAACGAAAAGAATTTTGAGAATCGAACTTCAAAACGAACCAAACGAAAGGAATAAATTGACAATATGAACATTGGATTGTAGATTCGCAGGTCCTGAGATGTAACTAATAACCAAAATACCAAGGAGGAATCCCTCATGCTTAAGCAAATTGCGCTGGCCGCCACGGTTGCCGCGCTTTCCACACAAACAGTCTACGCCGGGTCATCCGAAGCCAAAAAATGGGTTAACGATGAATTCCAGCCTTCGGCCATATCCAAATCAGATCAGATGAAGGAAATGGAATGGTTTATTAAAGCCGCCAAACCGTTTAGCGGGATGGAAATCAACGTATTGTCAGAAACGATTCCGACCCATGAATACGAATCCAAAACGCTGACCAGGGCTTTCGAAGAAATTACCGGAATCAAGGTCAATCACCAGTTGCTCGGTGAAGGCGAAGTGGTGCAAGCGGTTCAGACCCAAATGCAAACCAACCGCAATCTCTACGACGCCTATATCAACGATTCGGATTTGATCGGCACCCATTCGCGACTGCAACTCGCGGTCAATCTGTCGGACTGGATGGCGGGTGAAGGCAAGGATGTCACCAATCCCATGCTTGATGTCGATGACTTCGTCGGCAAATCCTTCACGACCGGCCCCGATGGCAAGCTGTACCAATTGCCGGATCAGCAATTTGCGAACCTTTACTGGTTTCGTAAGGACTGGTTTGATCGTGCGGATCTGCAAAAGAAATTTAAAGGCATGTATGGCTATGATCTCGGCGTGCCGGTTAACTGGTCGGCTTACGAAGATATCGCCGAGTTCTTCTCGGTACACGTCAAGGAAATTGACGGTGTCACGGTTTACGGTCATATGGACTATGGTAAGCGTGCCCCCGACCTCGGCTGGCGCATGACCGATGCCTGGTTATCGATGGCGGGCGCGGGTAGCCAGGGCCTACCAAACGGGGTACCGGTTGACGAATGGGGTATCCGCATGGAACCCGGCAGCTGTAACCCGGTAGGTGCCTCGGTATCCCGTGGTGGCGCCGCCAACGGTCCGGCCGCGGTTTACGCGATTCGCAAGTGGGATGAGTGGCTGCGCAAGTATGCACCTCCGGGTGCTGCAAGTTACGACTTTTACCAGTCATTACCCGCACTCTCGCAAGGCAATGTTGCCCAGCAAATCTTTTGGTACACCGCGTTTACCGCCTCCATGGTGGGACCGAAAAGTTCAGGTAACAATACCGTCGATGACGCCGGCAAGCCGCTCTGGCGGATGGCGCCTTCACCCCATGGGCCTTACTGGACCAAAGGGCAAAAGCTCGGTTACCAGGATGCCGGTTCGTGGACGCTGTTCAAGTCAACCCCGGTCGATCGCCGTAAAGCAGCCTGGCTCTATGCACAATTCGTGGTTTCCAAGACCGTCGATGTCAAGAAGAGCCATGTTGGCCTGACGTTTATCCGTGACAGCACCATCAATCACGAGTCTTTCACCGAGCGCGCGCCAAACCTGGGCGGCCTGGTGGAGTTTTACCGCTCACCTGATCGCGTCCTGTGGTCGCCCACCGGAATTAACGTGCCCGATTATCCCAAACTGGCACAAATCTGGTGGCAGCAAATCGGAGACGTCAACTCTGGCGCGTTCACACCGCAGCAAGCGATGGATCGACTGGCCTCGGAGATGGACCTGGTCATGTCCCGCATGCAAGCCGCGGACGAGAAAGCCGGCACCTATGGTGGCTGCGGTCCGCGTCTGAACGACGAATCAGATCCTTCGGTCTGGTTGAAAAAGGCCGGTTCACCCAAAGCCAAGGTTAACGAAAAGCCCAAGGGGCAGACCGTCAACTACGACGAGTTAATCAAACGCTGGAAGAACTAGCGGTCAGCTTCTGACCGACACAAGTGGTTTGCCGCCGGGGCTTTGAAAAATCGAAGCCCCGGTGATGCAAGCAGACTACGGTTTGGTCATTTACCCGATGAGCGTTGAAATCAGCACAAGACAACACTTGATCATGGATTATGTCCGTGAGCACGGGTCGGTACAGGTTGACCAGTTATCGAACCATTTACAGGTTACCCCGCAAACCATTCGCCGCGATTTAAACCAGCTCTACGAGAAAAAACTCGTACAAAGAGTGCATGGTGGCGCAGTGGTCAAGGACAATATTGAAAATCTTGGCTATGGTGCGCGCAAGATTTTAATGGCCGCAGAAAAATCTGAAATAGCACGACGCACGGCCGAGTTACTACCTGACAATTCATCATTATTTATCAATATCGGCACCACCACCGAACGGGTTGCCGAGTATCTTTTAGATCGTACTGGCATGTTGGTAATCACCAATAACATCAATGTCGCCAGTATGCTATGGCCTGCCCCCGGGCTTGAAGTCATGATTGCAGGCGGTGCGATCCGTCGCAGCGATGGCGGCATCGTCGGTTCCAGCGCCGAAGAATTTATCGATAACTTCAAGGTTGATTGTGCGGTTATCAGCTGTTCCGCCATCGATAGCGACGGCGAATTTTTTGACTATGACCTCAGGGAGGTGCGCATCGCACAGGCGATTATCAAACACGCACGCTCGGTAATCCTGGTCACCGACTCAATGAAATTCGAGCGCCGGGCGCCGATCCGGATTGGCGATTTATCCGATATCGAAACCCTGGTCACCGACGAAGGTATTCCCGAGGACGCCATCCGGCTGTGCCGCGAACGCGGCGTCAGGCTCGAAATCGTCGCGCAGCAGAGTTCCACCGGGCGGGCGCTCGGAGAGGTTTGAATGGCAATTGAATTACGTAATGTCTCGCTGCGGGTTGGTGCCGAAACCCACATCTATGAAACCGATTTATCGCTGCAGCCGGGACAGTTCAATATTCTGCTTGGCACCACTTTAAGTGGTAAGACCTCGCTGATGCGGCTCATGGCCGGGCTGGAAAAGCCAACCAGCGGCGAGCTCTGGATCAACGACGAAAACGTCACCGGGATACCGGTACAAAAGCGCAGTGTCGCAATGGTCTACCAGGCATTTATCAATTACCCCAGTTTCAGTGTTTACGACAACATCGCCTCGCCGCTAAAAGTTGCCGGCTTGCCGCGTAAGGAAATCGACGCCAGGGTAGGCAAGTTTGCCGAGCTGCTGAAACTGACACCGATGCTGGACCGCTTGCCCAGCGAGTTATCCGGCGGACAGCAACAACGCACCGCGCTCGCGCGCGCGCTGGTGAAAGGTGCCGAACTGGTTTTGCTCGACGAACCGCTCGCTAACCTCGATTACAAGTTGCGTGAAGAATTACGCGATGAGTTACCCAAAATGTTTGCCGACACCGGCGCTACCGTGGTTTATGCGACCAGCGAACCGCTCGAGGCGCTGATGCTCGGCGGTTATACCGCAACCCTGAACGAAGGCCGCGTGATCCAGTTTGGCAAGACTTCGGCCATTTATCGACAGCCCGAAAACCTCGAAAGTGCGCAGGTTTTCTCGGATCCGCCGGTCAATATTGCCGCGATTGAAAAACGGGGTGATAGCGCATTTCTGAGTGATAAAGTCAGCTGGAAAGTGCCGGCAAAACTCGCTGCAATGCCCGATGGTAACTACAAGATCGGCTTGCGACCGCATCATTTATCGCCCGACGGCGATGGGGTCGAAATAGGTGGCGAAGTTCAGATTTCCGAAATAAGCGGTTCCGATAGTATTGTTCGCGTGCTGATCGAGGGCAATAACTGGGTTAGTGAGTCACACGGCATCCACGGTTACGAATTTGGTAAAACGGTCAGCTTTTTCTTCGATGCGAATCGCTGTTTTTACTTTGACGCGAACGAAAATCTAATCGACACGCGAGTTTAATATGTCTCGAATCGAATTTAAAAATGTCCGCCATGCCTACCCACCAGCAAAGGGTCAGGAACTGGTTTACGCGCTCAAGGAAGTCAGTCAGGTCTGGGAAGATGGCGGCGCTTACGCCCTGCTCGGACCGTCGGGATGTGGTAAAACCACGTTGTTGAACATTATTTCGGGATTACTGACGCCGTCCGAAGGTTCGATCCTGTTTGACAACCAGGATGTCACGCAACTGCCGACGGCCGATCGGCATATCGCACAGGTATTTCAGTTTCCCGTGGTCTACGACACAATGACCGTGTTCGACAACCTCGCATTCCCGCTGCGTAACCGGGGTATTGCGGAAGCCAGGGTCGGGGAACGGGTCACCGAAATCGCCGAAATGCTGGACCTGTCGGATCGATTGCAGCAACGCGCCTCTGGTTTAACTTCCGATGGCAAACAAAAAATTTCACTGGGCAGGGGCCTGGTGCGCGAGGATGTCAACGCGATCCTGTTCGATGAGCCCCTCACGGTTATCGATCCTCATTTGAAGTGGCAGTTACGTTCGAAGCTGAAGCAGTTACACCGCCAGATCGGCGTTACCATGATCTATGTTACTCACGACCAGGTTGAGGCGCTGACCTTCGCCGACCAGGTTGTCGTCATGCATGACGGTGGCGTGGTCCAGGTCGGCTCCCCCGTAGACCTGTTTAACAAACCCAAACATACCTTTGTCGGCTATTTCATTGGTTCTCCCGGAATGAATGTATTGCCATGCAAACTCGACAAGGGACAACCCGTTTTTGCCAATAACCTGCTCTCCTCGGGTTATCCGGCCGATACCGATTTGAGCGGCAAGCTTGAAATCGGTATTCGGCCGGAGTTTGTTCACTTTGCCAAAGACGGGATTCCGGTCGAGATCGAGAAAGTCGAAGATCTCGGGCGTTACCAGGTGGTAACCGTTAAACACGAAAGCTCGCAGATCAAAATGGTGGTGTCCGAAGATCAGGTCATACCATCCGCAAGCCCGCAAATTCAGTTCGACCCGGATAACCTGCGAATTTACTGCGATGACTGGGCGGTGGAGGCAAGCGATGCGTAAAACGACGAATCAAAAGGCCTGGTGGCTGGTTGTCCCGGTGCTGTTGCTGGTCGCCTTCAACGCCTTTATCCCGTTAATGACCGTCGTCAATTACTCGTTACAGGAGACCTTCGGCAACAACGTGTTCTTCTGGGAAGGCGTCACCTGGTTCGAGAAAGTATTACACTCAGAACGATTTCACGCCTCGCTGCTACGCCAACTGCTGTTTACCGGCATGATTCTCGCCATCGAAATACCGCTCGGCATCGCGGTAGCACTGTCGATGCCACGCAAGGGACCCTGGGTCTCGGTATGCCTGGTGCTGATGGCTTTGCCGTTATTAATCCCGTGGAACGTGGTCGGTGCGATGTGGAATATTTTCGCATTGCCCGACATCGGTCTGCTCGGCTATACCCTGAATTCGATGGGTTTTGATTACAATTTCACGCAGCAACCCGTGTCGGCGTGGATGACGACCGTGTTGATGGATGTCTGGCACTGGACCTCGCTGGTGGTGTTGTTGTGTTACGCCGGCGTATGTTCGATTCCAGACGCCTATTACCAGGCCGCGCGCATCGATGGCGCCAGTGGCTGGGCCGTGTTTCGCTATATCCAGTTACCGAAAATGAAACGTGTGCTGACGATCGCGATCCTGTTGCGCTTCATGGATAGTTTCATGATATACACCGAGCCTTTCGTTTTAACCGGTGGCGGCCCCGGCAATACCACTACCTTTCTATCCATCGATCTGGTCAAGATCGCGCTGGGACAGTTTGACCTCGGGCCTGCGGCGGCGATGTCATTGATTTACTTCCTGGTAGTGCTGCTGATTTGCTGGGTGTTTTACACCGTCATGATGCATAACGAGGAGCAATAGCGATGAACAAAAAATGGATCGTGCCAACGCTTTATATCCTGTTCCTGATGTTACCAATTTACGGATTGCTGTCGATGTCGTTCAAAACCACCAACGAAATCCTGGGCGGGTTTTCGTTTTTCCCACAACAGTTCACGCTCGCCAACTACATTAAAATTTTCACCGATCCAACCTGGTATAACGGTTACATCAATTCGCTGATATACGTGGTCATGAATACCTTCATTTCGGTTGGAGTGGCCTTACCCGCTGCCTACGCGTTTTCACGCTATCGTTTTCTCGGCGACAAACACCTGTTTTTCTGGTTACTAACCAATCGTATGGCGCCGCCGGCCGTGTTTGCGCTGCCTTTCTTCCAGCTTTACTCGGCGATCGAGTTATTTGATACCCATCTTGCCGTCGCGCTGGCGCATTGTTTGTTTAATATTCCACTCGCGGTCTGGATTCTCGAAGGCTTCATGTCCGGAATCCCCAAAGAACTCGACGAAACCGCTTATCTCGATGGTTACTCTTTCCCGCGATTTTTTGTGCGTATTTTCATCCCCACGATTGCCGCTGGAATCGGGGTTACGATGTTTTTCTGTTTCATGTACTCGTGGGTGGAGCTGTTGCTGGCGAAGACCCTGACCTCGGTTGACGCTAAACCCATTGCCGCGACCATGACACGAACAGCGAGCACTGCGGGTTACGAACTCGGCCTGTTGGCCGCTGCCGGTTCACTGACCATTATCCCCGGCGCCTTCGTCATTTATTTCGTGCGCAATTACATCGCCAAGGGCTTTGCCCTGGGACGGGTTTAGGCCGATGGAGACGTCGTCGTGAATTTATCCTGGATGGCCTGGACCTGGCCGAGCATCGCGTTTTTTATTGCCGTCGTATCTTCCATTGTCGCCATGGGTGTCTGGGAAAAATTCAGCCCCGGAGGAAATCCACGTCGCGGCGTTTTTGGAATCGATACAACCCGTGGTGACCGGTTATTCATTTCATGGTTAGGCACGGGATTCATCCAGATGGGATGGCTTGCCTTTTTTGGGACGCCGTTATGGGGCGCCCTGGCACTGTCCATCGGCTGGGTTGTATTTGTATTTAATAAGGCCTGAGGCGACTCCACCTAAGCGCTCTGGGACAAAAATAAATGGAACTGCGTAACACCAACATCAAGCGCCTCGAGAACGAAGAATTTGATGCCCTGATTGTCGGCGGCGGCATCAACGGCGCGGTCTCGGCCGCCGCGTTGGCTGCCCGCGGCGTCCGCGTCGCATTAATCGATGCACGCGATTTTGCCGGTTTTACCAGCCAGCAATCTTCCAACCTGGTCTGGGGTGGCATCAAGTACATGGAGGGTTATGAATTCGGCCTCGTTGCAGGACTGTGCAAGTCGCGCAACGAGCTACTCGAGAATTTTCCATCCACCGTCAAGGAAATCCGTTTCCTGATGACGGTCAATAAACAGTTCCGCTTTCACCCCTGGCTGATTCTACTCAGCACCTGGCTCTACTGGTTGCTGGGAAGAGGCAAGACCCGAACACCCAGACTGGTTTCGCCACGTCAGATAAAACACATTGAACCTCTGATTAACACGTTCATCAGCAGTGCCGGAGTCGAATACTCGGATGCATTTCTGCACGATAACGATGCACGCTTCGTGTTCAACTTCGTGCGCAGCGCGATGGA
>CAXMSP010000067.1:0-25066 GCA_964196225.1 uncultured Gammaproteobacteria bacterium
GCTGGTATTGCTTGATGAAAGCACCTCCGGCTTTACCCGGGTAAAATACATAGAGCGCTTCGGCACCCGAGGCCTTGGCTTTCGCCAACTCGGCAGAAAAATCAAGCTGCGCATCAGCGCCCCACTTG
Organism: uncultured Gammaproteobacteria bacterium; assembly: GCA_964196225.1. GTDB lineage: Bacteria > Pseudomonadota > Gammaproteobacteria. Next base: position 129 of record CAXMSP010000067.1, read on the forward strand.
GTCAGGTCCTTACCCTTTATTTCACCTTTGAAGACAGCTTCGACACCTGCAGCCATATCCTTACCAGCCGCATAGTTCGGCGCCATAATATAAATCGACTTAACCCCTTCCTGGTTGAGGTATTCGCCGAGCGCCATCGGGGTCTGGTCATTCTGCCATGAGGTGGAGAAAAAATTCGGATGGCAGCGCTTACCTGCAATCTGGGAAGGCCCGGCGTTGGCGCTAATCAGGAACTTGTTCGCACTGGTTACCGAATTCATCGATGCTAGTAAAACATGCGACCAGATATAACCGGCGACAAAATCGACATCATCCTGTTTGACAAGTTTGTCAGTTTTCTGCTTGCCGATGTCGGGCTTGAAACCATCATCCTCCATGATCAGTTCAACATCGAGGTTGCCCATCTTGTTATCGATATGCTCGAGCGCAAGCATAACCGAATTTTTCATGTCCTCACCGATTACCCCGGCCGGAGTAGTCAACGTGGTGATGAAACCAATTTTAACACTCGCTGCCTGGGCGACGCCTGTCAAGGTTATCGCGCTCGCGATTAAAACAGTACGCATAATTCTAATTAACATTGTGCTCTCCTGTGATGTTTTCTTGCTAATCGATGACAGATGTCACCGCTTTCTCACATTGGCATTAATATGCCTTATTATGTAATCGCTTAATCGAGATATTCTAAGTATTAATCATTCTCGAGTCATTCTATGATTTCGCTTTGCTTAACCCGGCATGCAATACCATCAATTCGCTCAAGAGTACCATATTCGTCAGTCAGTTGACTTCGACTACATCCACTTGAACTGATTGCGGTTCAGATCGACATGATCACTGCATCCGGTTTAACATCGAGCCGGATAGACGGTCCCGTTGCCCTGGAAATCCCTCGGCGATAACCGGCTATGGCACGCAGGCCCCCAGCTGGAGACTTAGTAATGAACGACCCGAAAACTCTTGAGATCAGTCAGCGCAGCGAGACTGTGGCACAAATCACAATGTCACGACCCGATATTTTTAACGCCTTCGACGAAACGATGATTGGCGAACTCGACGCCGCGTTCGACCAACTGATTAATAACGCCAAGGTACGCATCATCGTGCTGGCCGGTGCGGGCAAGCATTTCAGTGCGGGTGCCGACCTGAAATGGATGCAGCGCGCCAGTAACGAATCGCAGAAATGGAACCTGGCCGATGCACGGCGTTTCGCGGCGATGCTCGGCAAGATTGACAGCTGCCCCAAACCGACGCTGGCACGGATTCAGGGAGCGGCCCTCGGCGGAGGCGTTGGACTCGCCTGCGCCTGCGACATTGCCATTGCTGCAGATAATGCCAGCTTCACTGTGAGTGAAGCCAGGTTCGGCATCCTGCCCGGTGCTATCAGTCCCTACCTGATCAACGCGGTCGGCAAACGTCACGCCCGTCGCCTGGCGTTGACGATGTCCCGCATCCGCGCTGATGAAGCGCTCGCGCTTGGCCTGATCCACCAGGTTAGTACCCTCGATGACCTCGATACCGCGGTCGACGCGACCGTCCAGGAATTGCTCGAGGGTGGCCCGAATGCACAGCGCGAAATCAAGGCACTGTTTGCGCAACTGCAGGCCGGACCGGTAACCGAAGAGGTACGCGAATTAACCGCGCAGACCATTAGTCGTGTGCGCAGCACCGAGGAAGCCCGTGAAGGCCTCGCCTCGTTTCTCGACAAACGTCCACCAAGCTGGAAATCAGAATGACCACTGGTCGCGACCAAACCCTTGCCCTGGTAGTCGGGCAGAGAATTGCTCTGATTGTCGAAGGAGTTTGAAATTTGCTGGCTGCTAGCCCGGAATCTTTCTTTCAATGAACGAAACCCACTGGCCCAGAGTCTGGATCGCTTTCCTCGCAGGATGTATCGGCGCTTTTCAGATCGGTAAAACCTTTGCATCGCTGACGCTGATTATCGACGAATTGGCGCTCAGCCTGGTTCAGGCCGGACTGATCCTGTCACTATTCAGCCTGATCGCGGCCTCCGCCGGCGCCGGCTTCGGACTGCTTTCCGACCGGGTCGGACATTTGTATATGGCCCTGACTGGATTGCTGCTATCGGCCAGTGGTGCTTTCCTCGGTGCGACAGCAGCCGGCATCGAGGTATTACTTCTGTCGCGCCTGATTGAAGGACTTGGATTCATTCTGGCCATCGTGGCCCTGCCTTCATTGATCAGTCGCTCAGCCTCGGATCGCAACAGACCCCTGGCGATGGGTATCTGGGGCGCTTTTATGCCGGCGGGAATCGGCATGTCGATGTTGATCACCCCGTCCCTGCTAGAATTGCATGGTTGGCGCGGCCTGTGGAACGATGTCGGATTCATTATCCTTTTCTGGAGCGCGGTCCTGTTTATCGCGTTCCGCGGCAGCGCGAGCAAATCCTCCACTCATTTGAGCACGACTGCTTTTATTGCGAGCATTCTACGCCTCGGCCCGCTGCTGGTGGTGGCGGGTTTCGTCTGTTATTCCAGCCTCTATCAATCGCTAACCGCCTTTCTACCGACCATCCTGGTAACCGACTACAGCGTGCCTCTGGCGCAAGCCGCTCAGTTCGGTGCCCTGGTAGTGGTCGGCAACGTCATTGGTAACGTTTCGGCAGGCTGGATGATCGGTCGGGGTATCGCACCATGGAAATTGCTGACGGTTTCATTCATTGTCATGGGATTGTGCGCGACCCTGGTGTTTGCCAGTTTCAGCGAACCTGTCGTCAAGACCATCGCTGGTTTCCTGTTCTCTGCGTTTGGTGGGCTGTTTCCCGGCACCGCCTTCGCGCTTGCCGCACGCTACTCGGTCAGTCCTGCGTACATGGCATTGATGGCCGGGTTGATGCTGCAGGGCGCCGGCATCGGTCAGACCATCGGGCCGATGATGGTGAGTTCAGTCGTCGAATTTTCGGGCAGCTGGAATTCAGCCAACCTGGTCGTAGTCGGTATGGCAGCGATCGGACTGGTGAGCGCGGGGTTACTGCGTAGCCGGACCTGACGGCCTCGGTCAACGGCAGGATACCAGCAGAACCGGTTATCCTTACTCATTCGAAACAACAAACTTTTGAGTTAAACTGACGTCTGAAATAGCGGCAGTTTATCGGATACCAGGTTACTTGCGTCTAGTCACGACTGGTCGAAGGTGAGACCGGCAATAACAACCACAGTATCTCGCGATGCACTCGGATTAAGGAATTGAACACTAATGTTTCCTGAAAGATTTAAGCAACAAATGATTACAGTGAATGGCGTGGAGCTCTGCGTTACTACCGGTGGCGAAGGCCCGCCACTGTTTCTGCTGCATGGCTTTCCGCAAACCCATCTTATCTGGCACCGGGTTGCGCCCGAACTGGCACGACACTTTTCACTGGTGATGCCGGACCTGCGCGGCTATGGCCATAGCGCTGCTCCACCCGCCGATCCCGAGCACCAGTGTTACTCAAAACGCGAAATGGCAAAGGATATCATCGCCCTGGCGGATCACTTCGGCATCGAGCGCTTTGCACTTGCCGGGCATGATCGTGGCGGACGCGTCGGCTATCGCCTGGTACTCGATCATCCGGGCCGGGTTACGAAATACTGCGCCATCGACATCATCCCGACAATAGATGTCTGGGAAGAAATGGATACGGCTGCGACCGTCTCCGCGTTTCACTGGCCGTTCCTCGCGGCAAGCGCGCCGTTGCCGGAAGACCTGATCGGGCAGAATACGACACTTTTTTATCGGTTCCTGCTGGAACGCTGGGCGTCAGACATAGCGAAACTGGACCCCGCGGCGGTGCAGGCATACCTCGATCAGTACCGGGATCCCCGCAAGATTCACGCGCAATGCGAAGACTACCGCGCGGGCGCAACTGTCGATCGCCTATACGACCAGGCCAACCGAGAGGCCGGCGATCAACTGGATTGCCCCGTACTGGTGTTATGGAGCACTGGTTATCTCAGTGACAAGGCCAATTCGCCAATCCAGACATGGCGCAAATGGGCCACGGATGTTACAGAGAAACCGATCGATTGCGGGCATTTTATCGTCGAGGAAGAACCGCAGCAGGCCGCGAACGCGCTGTTAGAATTTTTCGGCTGATCAACCCGGGACTAGTCGATCAATTTAACTGCATCATTTGCCAGCACCGGTGCAAGCGCACCGTAAGCGAAGGCTTTTTTGCTCGACGCGTTACCCTCGACGGCGCGTTTGAGTACGCCCTGTAATATCGCCGCAAAACGGAAATAACTGAACACCAGGTAAAATTTCCAGTTTTCGATCCCGTCGAGACCGCGTCGCTCACAGTATTGTGCAACGTAATGGGCTTCGCTCGGAATGCCTACCGCCTCCCGCTCGATATCGCCGAGTCCGGGAATAACCGCATCGCATGCCATGCGCCACTGCATGCACTGGTAGGCGAGATCCGCATACGGGTGACCCAGCGTCGACAGTTCCCAATCCAGCAATGCGCAGGCACTGCTCGATGCAGGATCGAAAATAATATTATCGATACGATAATCACCATGAATCAGGCTGACCTTGCCGTCGTCCGGCGGCATATTCTGTGGTAACCACTCGATCAGGTGATCCATTGCCGGGATCGGGTCGATCTCGGAGGCTCGGTACTGCCGACCCCAGCGACTGACCTGGCGCTCGAAGTAACTGCCCGGCCTGCCGAAGTCGTTTAGCCCCACTGCCTCGATGTCGATGTCATGCAGGGCGGCAAGCACCCGGTTCATTTCCGTGTAGATAGCTGTTCGCTGCGCGGGATCAAGCTCGGGCAGTGTTGGATCCCAGAAGATGCGTCCCGGTACGTAACTCATCAGGTAGAACAGGCTGCCAATAATATCGCGGTCTTCGCAAAGATGGATTGCCCGCGCCACCGGTACATCGCTGCCCTGCAGGGCCTTGATCACGCGGAACTCGCGATCGACCGCGTGCGCCGATTTGAGCAATTCTCCCGGGGGCTGGCGGCGCAGCACATACTGTCCCGCCGACGTGGTTAACAGATAGGTCGGGTTCGACTGGCCGTCGCCGAATTTCTCGGCATCCTGTAAATCACCGAAATCCGGGACATGGGGACGCAGGTACTCGCCAAGAACTTTAAGATCAAGTGAATCCTCCGGCATTGCATCACTACTCGCTATAACGCTCGATAAGCTGTTTGCCGAGCGCCATCTGGTGCACCTGGTCGGGGCCATCGGCCTGGCGACACCAGCGCGCATAGTTGAAGGCTTCGGCCAGGAAATAATCACGACTCAGGCCTCCGGCACCGTGCATCTGCATACAACGGTCTATGATATTTTGCACCATTAACGGCACGCTGATCTTGCAGGCCGCAATCATATCGCGCGCATCCTGGGCACCGACCTGGTCCATGCGGTGGCTGGTTTTCTGCACCAGCAGGCGGGCCATTTCGATCTCGGCAAAACTACTGGCTATATCCTCGCGTACCGATTGGTGCTGACTCAATTTACGTCCAAACGTGCTGCGATCCTGGACACGTTGACAGGTAATTTCCAGCGCGCGCTGGGCGGCGCCGACGAGGCGCATACAATGATGCATACGACCGGGTCCGAGCCGTCCCTGGGCGATTTCGAAACCGCGCCCTGCGCCGAGCAAAACGTTTTCGGCCGGTACCCGCACCTGGTTGAAGCTGATTTCGGCATGGCCAATGGGGGCGTCATCGTAACCGAGCGTGGTCAATGCGCGCAGAACTTCAACACCCGGGGTGTTTTTTGGCACCAGTAGCTGGGTCTGCTGCTGGTGCCGATCCGGGTTGTCGGGATCCGATTTACCCATGACGATAATTATCCGGGTGCGCTCGTTCATCGCACCGGTGATGAACCACTTGCGCCCGTCGAGCAGCCATTCTTCGCCATCGAGCTGCATACTCAATTCGATGTTGGTGGCGTCACTCGATGCCACCTGGGGCTCGGTCATCGCGTAGGATGATCGAATTTCGCCGGCAAGCAAAGGCTTCAACCATTGCTCCTGTTGGGCCGGAGTCGCATATTTCATTAGAACTTCCATGTTGCCGGTATCGGGCGCGCTGCAGTTGAATACCTCTGCAGACCACGAAACCCTGCCCATCGTTTCGGCGAGCGGAAAATAATCGAGATTCCCCAATCCACCGTGATCACTGTATTGGGCATGATCATTGGGCACAAACAGGTTCCAGAGTCCGGCAACCTTTGCCTTGGCCTTGAGTTCTTCCATTAACGGCAGGGGTGCAAAGCGGTTTTGGGCCTGGCTTAGTTGCTCGGCATAAACAGTCTCTGCTGGGTAAACATGCTGCTCCATGAAAGATTGCAGGTGCTGCTGCAGCTGGAGTGACATGTCGGAATAAAGAATCATCGCGCGCAAGAATACATCAATTTGATCGGGCAAGGTGTTACTTTTGGCGGCTTCAGATTCAACCTGGAGAGGGATTACTAGCGATCCCCTCGAAATTCTCGAAAGCGTTTAAGAGGCTGGAACGAGCCTCTAGCCGGCCCGGCCGTTTGCTTTGGCTTTTTACGGAGGGTCTGTACTGCAACTCAGGCCGATGTCGTCGGGGCAGATTCCTTCTGAACCTCGGCTTTCGCGGACAGGTTTTCCTTTAAGGCCTCGCTGCCGTTGCCTTTTTCAGGTTTTGCCGCGGCTAAACCATCATCATGATCTGAAACGAGTTTATCGAGGTTAATGACGGGATCTTTGTTTTCATCCTGCTCCGTCAATGACTCCGATGATTCCTCAGCTTCTCCTTGTGCCTCGACACCTTCACCGTTATCAGCAGTATTTTCCTGCGCGACTTCTTCATTGACCGGTTCCGATGCGCCCGGTGGAGATTCCTGTGCCGCCTGAGCATCAGCTGGTACTTCGCTGACTACCGAATCCTGCACATTTTCTCCGCCATCGACCGAAATCAGGACTTTACCCTGGTGCTGCTCCAGCACATTAGTGAAATTCCTGCCGTCGCCGAGGGCCTGCGCACCTTCCGCGAGATGCTTGTAAACCTTGACATAGTCCTGGGTCAGTTCGTTAACCAGTTCCGCGGTTTTATCGAAGTGACCGTTAACGCTGGTTTTATAACTTTCCATCTCTTGCCGGGCTTCATCCAGCTCGGCCTTGAGGCTATCGGCTTGCTTTATGTTTGGTGTCAGATTGCGGTAAACAATAGCGCCAATGATTGCACCACCCACCACTGCACTACATGCGAACAGCCATATTAAATAGACAGGATCCATGGGAACCCCCCCTGGTTTCTCGAATTATCGATTTGAACGTTCGATTGTAAAGTATCCGCTTCCCCAATAACAGAAGCCGAGCCCAGAAACCCTCGCTGTTAGCGATCGTTGCGAGACTTTTTCAGCCGTTCAACATGCACGATCAGGATATCGACCGGTTTCTTGAGTAAATCAAGCTCGTCGATTAGTCGTTAAAAAAATCGGGTGAAAAACTCGTCAAATCCCCGTAGATAGCGCGCTAACCATAGTCAGGCTGGGGGAATCAGTACCAGTTTACCGGTGAATTTTTTATCGAGAAAAACCTGTTGCGCCTCCCCGATTTCAGAAAGCGGGAAGGTTTTTGCAACCAGCGACCGTATTTCACCGCGCTCGATATAGCCGACCAGGTTTTCAAACACCACGTCGTCCTGAAAAGTACAACCAATCAGCGTCAGGTCCTTGAGATACAGCGTACGCACGTCCAGTTCGACCAGGGGACCGGCTATTGCGCCTGCCGTCACGTAACGCCCACCGCGCTTGAGCACATCGAGTAGTGCCGGCCAGCCTTCTCCGGCAACCAGGTCGACGACCACGTCGATGCTGTCACCACCGATCGCCGCAACCAGGTCAGTGTTGCGATCGACAACCTCGTCAGCACCCAGTGTGCGCAAAGCTTCCATCTTCTCGGTACTGGCAATCGCGGTGACATGGGCACCGCGGCGTTTGGCCAGTTGAACCGCGGCAGAGCCGACACCACCCGAAGCACCGGTAACGAGCACATGCTCGGCGCCGACCCCGGCTCGATGCAACATGTTTTCGGCAGTCGAGTAAGCACAGGGAATCGAGGCAAGTTCAGCATCGGACCAATCGCTTTCAACCTTGAATGTTTCGCCCGCAGGGGCCCTGGTATATTGCGCGAAAGCCCCGTCGCATTCGGAGCCCAGCGTCCAGCACTCAAACGGTCGGTAATCGACGTAACTGCGCAGCATGTTGCGCACGATAACCCGTTCGCCGACCCGGGCGCTATCGACGCTGTCACCAACGGCAACGATGATCCCGCAGCAGTCCGCACCCTGAATACGCGGGAATTCCATCGGCACACCGGACCAGGTTGCATCTGCGTCATCAACCTCCTCGAAACCGTCTGCCCCACCGGTATTGGTGGCATCAACAACCTTCTTCGAATACCAGCCGATGCGGGTATTGATGTCGGTATTATTGACACCCGCTGCCGCCACCTTGATCAATACCTCACCAGTGCCTGGTACCGGGACCGGTATGTCGTTGCGATACTCCAGGGTTTCGATACCGCCGTGGCCGGTCAGGTAGACCGCCGTCATTTGTTCGGGTATTACTTTATTCATTTGTCTCTATCTTGATGTTTCAGCACCAAGCTGATTAAAACCTCGGTTTATCTGCCTAAACCGCTTCCCCGCGGTTTACCGCGTCGACGACGCTGGCGATATCCGCATCGCTCATGCCGTACTCGGTTTTGGCGACTTCCTCCGAAATGTAGCCCCGCGCCAGGTCCCTGCGTACCATCGCCGCATCCCTTGCGGCTGGGTCGCCGTATCCGGCACCGCCCGGCATGGCCAGCATCACGCGCCGACCGGCAGCAACAAACTGCTTGCCCTTGCCCTTCATAGCGCTACCGTCGTCCCTCGATATCGTCATCGGGGCGCCGTTTTTACCGCCCTGCCGCCCCCTCGCCGGATGATCGACTCGATCAAACATCGCGGAAAAATCAAACTCATGGTCTGCGGTTGCACCGACTTCCATGTATTGCCCCAGGCCACCTCGATACTTGCCGGCGCCACCACTATCGGGACGCAATTCCTTGCGCCAGATAATAACCGGGCCGGTGTGCTCGGTGGCTTCGACCGGCATGGTCATGACGCCTGACGGAAAAGCGGTAGCATTCAAACCGTCCGAAGTCGGGCGCGCACCCGAGCCGCCCGAGTTGAAAGTCAGGACTTCTGCCCTGACCGCATGTGCCGACACCGCAATATCGGTTCTCGGCCGCAATGAAAGCTGGAAGTTACACAGGGTGCCAGCACCTTCCGCCGGGACCGTGTCAGGCAGAATATGGTCCAGCGCGGCGTAGACCGCGTCTGGAATCATGTGACCAATCACGTGCCTGAGTGCAACCGGCGCTGGATGCACCGCGTTGACAATCGTATTTTCGGGTGCCGTTATTTCAAACGGGGCCAGCGAAGCCGCGTTGTTGGGAATTTCCGGTGCGATGGCGCATTTAAGGGCAAAACAGGCATAGGCCTTGGTATAGACCAACGGTACGTTGATGCCCTTTCGATCCAGTCCCGAGGTGCCGGTAAAATCGCATAGAATTCGGTCCTGTTGAATATCGAGTGAGACTTTGAGCTCGACGGGATGGCTGTAACCGTCGATCATCATCGACCCCGACGCCTGCGCGCGCGGCAACGCGGCGATGCGTTCGAGCGTTGCACGCCTTGAATTTGCCAGAATAAAGGTCGCGATGTCGTCCAGGTCCGATAAATCGAACTCGTTCATCATGTCTGTCAGACGTCGGTGACCAATCTCGTTGCAGGTTGCCAACGCATAAAAATCGCCAACCGCCTGGTCCGGCTCGCGCACGTTACCACGCACAATCCTGATCAGGGTCTTGTCGACTTCACCCCTTTCGGCAAATTTCATGATCGGGATATAAAGCCCCTCCTCGTAAATCGAGTTGGCATCCGCGCCAAATCCGCGACCACCGATATCAACGATGTGCGCCGTGCACCCGAGGAAACCAACATGCACACCCTTATGAAAAGATGGTGTGACAACCGTTATATCGTGAAGATGGCCTGTACCCTCCCAGGGGTCATTGGTGATATAAACATCACCTTCAAACATGTTGTCATAGCCGATTCTGCGAATGAAATGGGCGACTGCATCAGCCATCGCGTTGACGTGACCGGGGGTTCCGGTGACAGCCTGGGCCAGCATCTGCCCTTTGGTGTCATAAACCCCGGCAGACAGGTCGCCGGCTTCGCGCACCGAGGCTGAAAATGCGGTCCGAATAAGCGCCTGGGCCTGCTCTTCGACCACGGAAATCAGTCGGTTCCACATTACCTGGTTGGACACGTTCGAAGTTTTTGGGGTCATGATAGCTCCTGGGCCTGTCGCACGACGTCAATACAGCCATCAGACTGGCGCACCGCCTGGCGGCTTCGCGGCAGGATAATGGTGGTTTCATCTTCGGTGATCGCCGCCGGCCCCGGCACCAGGTCTCCGGGTTGCAAACCGGCGCGCAACACAACCGAAGATTCAAGCGATTGGCCTTGTGCGGGGTCGAAAATACTTCTCTGGCCGTTTGCCGGTATCTTCGCACCCGCTGGCAGGGTCTGCACCGGTTCGACTTTTTCTGCAAGCGTGGTTGCATTGACGGACCAGACCGTGATCTCGATATCCATGCCTTCAACGGCTCGACCAAACAGCGTTATGTAATCCTGTTCAAATAATTGCTGGAAGGTTGCGGCATCCGGGTGCGTCGCCTGATCGGCAGTCAGTACGACTGGAATTTCCTCACCCTGTCCGGTGTAGCGCATATAGGCTTTAAATTCAGCCTCGATATCGGCGTTTGCATCACAGGAACGCACAAACCCGGTCGCTTCGGCTTCCAGGTCAGTCAGCAGTTTTCGTATCGTGTCTGGTCGGAAATCGGTCAAGCGCATATACACGCTGCGATTTGCCTCAAAGCTAAACGGGGCGCGCAGGAAACCAATGGCAGAACCGACGCCTGCACCCGGCGGCACAAGCAGGCGATCAACACCCAGTTTTTCGCACAGGCGCCCGGCATGCAGCGGTGCCGCGCCACCAAAGGCAATCATGGTGTACTCGGACAGGTCCTCACCGTTTTCGACAGCATGTACCCGCGCGGCATTTGCCATATTTTCATCGACTACCTCACTCAGACCGTAAGCCGCGGTCAGGGCATCCATCTCGAGCGATTTACCCAGGGTGTCGAGTAATGCATCGGCGGCGCGTTGACTGTCGAGCGTTATCGAGCCTCCGGCAAAATTATCCGGATCCAGCTTGCCAAGCATAAGATCGGCATCGGTTACCGCGGGACTGGTGCCGCCGAGACCATAACAGGCCGGACCTGGTTCTGAGCCCGCGGACTCGGGACCGACTCGAATTTGACGCATCGCGTCAACACGGGCCAGCGAACCACCGCCAGCCCCAATCTCAACCATATCGATGACCGGGATAGAGATCGGCATGCCCGATCCCTTTTTGAAACGATAGGTACGAGCGACCTCGAACACGCGGCTGGTCTTTGGCGCCTGATTATTAATCAGGCATATCTTGGCAGTGGTACCTCCCATGTCGAATGACAGGACTTTATCGAGGCCATACCGAGCGGCGATATGAGCCGCGAACACTGCGCCACCCGCGGGGCCGGATTCGACGAGTCTGACCGGAAATTCCGCCGCACTTTCAATGGAAATGATTCCGCCCCCGGAATGCATCAGGAAAATTTTGCAGCTGACGCCTTCCTGTTGCAGCTGCCCACCGAGCCTGTCGAGGTAACTTTTCATCATCGGTTTGATGTAGGCGTTGGCCACGACCGTATTGAAGCGCTCATACTCTCGCATCTGGGGCGAAACTTCGGATGACAGCGAAACCGACACGCCGGGCATTTTTTCGGCCAACACCTCGCGCACCATTTTTTCATGGCTATCATTCAGGTAGGAATGCATCAACCCTACCGCGACGCTTTCGTAGCCTGCCGGTTCGATTTGCTCGACCAGTGATTCGACTTCAGAACGTTGCAATGGGATGAGAACATCGCCGTCCGCGCCGATGCGTTCTTTCACGGTGTAGCGTTGCTGACGTGGCAACAGTGGCTCGGGTAGCGTCAGGTTGAGGTCGTACTGCTCAAACCGCGATTCGCTACGCATTTCGATCACATCGCGAAAACCATGAGTCGTAATAAACGCCGTTCTGGCCCCGCGCCGCTCGATCAAGGCGTTAGTGGCAAGGGTGGTGCCGTGGATGATCTGCTGAATGCTGGCGGGTTTGACATCGGCCTGATCACAGACCTGCTTCAACCCGGTGATGATCGCGTCTTCGGGTGCCAGGTAAGTGGTCAGTACCTTGGTTGAATATTGCTGCGCGCCAACTTCGAGCACGACGTCGGTAAAAGTCCCACCGATATCGACGCCCATCCGTATTGACGTTTGATCCATTCTTCACACTACCTTTGGTTGCATAAACATTCCAGGCGCCAAGTGTAAAACGGGATAATGCGCAAGTGCTAATTATTTAATTGAATCTTTTCCTCTTCAGCACACACCATAGACTTATTTCTCTGCGTGAGGCAGGCGTTACGTGAGATAGCTCTCCACGATAGGCTGGTAGCCATCCAATCCCGCACCAGCAAATTTTGATCTGATTTCGCTCAAAGCATGGTCGGCATAGGGTAACGCCGGAAACTTTCCCCAGACCGGGGTTGGCCAGGCAGGATCCGTAGGATAGCGGACAATGTGGTGCAGATGTAACTGCGGAACCTGGTTTCCCAACGCCGCCACATTGAGTTTCTCGCCCTCGAACCCGCTCATGATGAATTCGGACAGCCTGCAGGACTCATCCAGCAATTGTTCGCGATCAGCCGTATCGAGCTGGTATATCTCTCGAATATCATCACGATCGGGCACCAGGATAAACCAGGGATAGTTGGAATCATTCATCAGTAGCAAATGACATAGCGAAAATCGCCCCAGGGCGATGCAATCCGCGCTTAATTGAGAATGTATTGCAGCCATTAAAAGCTCCTTTTAAGCTTCGATTTGACCATGCTGGCGCTGACGTTTATTAGCGACACCGGAGCGGGGTACAATTTCGAGCCTCGGACTATCAAGGTCGATGACCCCTTTTTGGCCTGACCGTTTGTAATCAGCCAGCAGCGGTTCTCGAACCAGCTCCGGTCGAAGCTTCAGCTGTTCGGTCAGCACGATAAACAGCAAAGAAAACAACCGGCGCAACGAAATTTTCCAGCTGCTGCCAGCGAGCTCGTACAGGCAATCGCTCAGCTCGAGAAAGTTTTCAAACGGACGCTGCGCCAATATCAGCGGCAGCGTGTTGCCGAAGCGTCCGGAATTTCCAATCATGTCCCAGAATCTTGCAAACCGGTTAACCCGCTGCATGGTTGCAAAATCGATATCTCTAGTACTCAGAATGTTGTAGGGCGCCGCAGGATTGTAACGCAGCTGGTATTCATCGCTATGCCGATTAATCGGGGCACCGCGCAGGCGCTTTAGAATTCCAAGCTGGATTTCCTGTGGGTTCAATGATACCAGCTGATTAAAACTGTGAGCAAAGTTATCCAGTGAGTCCCCGGGTAAGCCGAAGATGAGATCGGCGTGAATATGTGCACCGGTATTTTCCCGCAACCAGCGTAAATTATCGCGGGTGTTATCATTGTTTTGCTTGCGACTGATGGTCTGCTGGATTACGGGATCAAAGGTTTGCACACCGATTTCGAACTGCAGTGCACCGGTCGGAAAGCGCGCTAACACCTGCTTGAGTTTTTCTGGCAAGTAATCAGGAACGACTTCAAAATGCAGGTACAGGTCATCGCCCATGCGCTGCAGAAAAAACTCCAGTATCGCGATGCTGGTGCTGACCTTTAAGTTGAAAGTACGATCAATGAACTTGAAATTGCGCGCACCGCGTTGATACAAGTCATCCATTGCATCGAGAAAGCGATTCAAGTCGAACGGTTTAGCGGTTTTGTCCAGTGAGGACAGGCAAAATTCACACTTGAACGGACAGCCACGTGAGGCCTCAACATAAATCAAACGGTTACGAATATCATCAGCGTTGTAGTGGGCATAGGGCAGTTCGAGCTCATCAAGACTGGGCGCTTTGCCGGCAATGATGTTTGATGCAACCGGTTTATTTCCGAGCAGATCTTCGCACAGTTGACGAAAGCTGATCTCACCCGGACCCGTAATGATGTAATCCACCTGGGCAGCAAGATCGGGTAAATCGTCTGCAAAACTGACTTCTGGACCGCCCACAACAATAATTGTCTGCGGTGAAACCTGTTTTAACAGTGCGATGACCGCGGCGGTTTCACTCACGTTCCAGATGTAAATGCTGAAAGCTATTATCCCTGGCCCGGGTGCCAGCAATTGCTCAGCAATATCAATGGGCCGTTGTTGAATCGTGAATTCCCTGATTTGAGCATCCGACTTCAATTCCCCCAGATTCGCCAACAAATAACGTAACCCGAATGCGCAGTGCATATAGCGCGCATTAAGCGTGGTTAGAGTAATCTGGTTATTCATCCAGTTGATTCAACAGTGCTCGGAAGCAGCAATGATACCTTGAATCGCGCTAATAACGGCAGTATATCGACTGGTACTGTCAAGTTAACCAACAAAAGTAAAATTATCCGTACAAATGGGCTCTTTCCCATTCAATAGGCGCACGTCACCTGCTGCCAGGTTTCAAATGATCGTTTTCTTAACAGTCGGTAGTTGGCAGCCCGATGGAGATGTCGGCCAACACGAAAGAGATTGTGAACCTGACTGTGAACAGCCAGGAATCGTTGCGCTTGGCCCGGTGACTTGAACCTTCGCATCTGTCGCTCTTGCGCTCGCGTGTGTTCATGCGATACCTCAGCACCATTATTTGCATAGCGCTCATGTCAATGCATTGACGTGGGCATGACTGCTGTTCTCGCCGCACCGTAACTAGGGAGTTTGTCCGTGACAATCTCTCTGGCAGAGCGACCCTGCCCTTTCATCAGTTTCTTGATAAAACGTTCTGCAGCCTTTTTATCCTTACGCTTTTGCACCAGGATATCAAGAACATCGCCGTCTTGATCTACGGCTCGCCATAGGTATCGACGCTCACCTCGAACCGTCACAATGTAGACCTCATCCATATACCATGTATCGCCAAGTGATCCTCGATGTTTCTTGATCATTCGGGCGTAGGTCGGCCCAAATTTATTACACCAACTGCGGATAGTTTCGTAGGAAACAACAATTCCACGTTCAGCCAGTAGATCTTCAATATCTCGAAAGCTGAGGCAGAATCGATGATACAGCCAGACTGCATGGCTTATGATTTCGGAAGGAAAACGGTATCCTCGATAAAGTTGGTTTGATGTATTCATTCCACCAGTTTGACCGATTGACCTTTAACTTGACAGTACCCATAATTAAATCGGTATATCTCACCCTCGTAATCGAGCCCTTAAAAAACATTTAACTTTTTTATTTATAACTGCCGGGCAACTCGAAACCCAAGACTGCTCAGTTTAAATTCTGAGATATACCCATATCGATAAGCAGAGCGTAAGTACTCTGAAATATTGTTCCAAGTTCCTCCTCGAAAAACATTTTTGCGACACGATGCCAACATTCTGGGCTCGGGAGTCTCCGCAAAATTCTGATAGTTATCGATCCAGCAATCCTCTACCCACTCAGCAGCGTTTCCGTGCATATCGTGAACTCCGAAAACATTCGCCGGGTATGACCCACTAGAAGTTGTCGCTCGAAACATATCACCATAGTTAGCTAGCTCCGGACTAATTTTATCGCCAAAACTATATTTGGTAATTGATCCAGCACGCGCTACATATTCCCATTCCGACTCACTTAACAATCGATATCGGGCACCAGTTAACTGACTCAACCAATTTACATAGGCTTTAGCATCATGCCAATTGACACAAACAACCGGGTGGTTATCTTTCTGATGAAAATCGGGGTCACGCCAGCTTTTTTCTGACCTCCAATTAAAGCTTGGTAAATCCCAGGTCTCGCAACCTTCACCGGATGAATAATTAGACGATTCGATAAACTGCTCGTACTGCTTACGTGTGACTTCGTACCTACCGACTGCAAAGTTTTCTTCCACGACTACGCGATGCACAGGCATTTCTTCTTCCCTGCCTTCGTTTGAACCCATCAAATACGTACCTTTTGGCACTTCAATCATTTCAGGACAATGATCGCAATCACGAAACGAAAAAGGTGTTTGAGGCAAAGTGCCGGTTGAATAAACAACGAGCCCAACAACAATCAATGCTTTATACACCCTATTCAAAATCATTAATTTATACATATTATTGGGCTAATAATTCCTGTCTTCTAAACGTTATATGGTCTGTGGCACCATTGAAGATACCGCACATTAGCTCAAAGCGCATGTCTGCTTCATGCCATTCTCTGCCGTAGATATTACTTCATCTAGAGTCCGCTTTGGGTCGTAAGCCGCCGTTGACAAACGGATTCTGAGTGTCTGCTTTGGCAAATATATTGCCGATGGCTACCGCTAAATCCGAAGTTTTAGAATTTTCCCTCCAAAACCAAAAAATTTCCGCAAAGCAGACACTCAATTTAAAGAAACGAGCGGCGACCTTCGGCTATTAAGAGACACTCGGGATAAAATATATTGGCCAAAATGCTATGCAGGGTATGTAATAGGTTCCCCTAGCTTGGATTCTATTAGAACTGTCAATGGAAAAGGATCATCTATCGCGAAAACTGGCAGTAATCCTCCATGCCGATGTGGTCGGCTCGACATCACTCGTCCAACAAAACGAAACACTTGCACATGAACGCATTCAGGCCGCATTCAATAACTTTTCTGAAACCATAACCGCGTATGGGGGAGGAGCACGCGAAATACGCGGTGATGCGCTCGTCGCAGAGTTTGATCGAGCATCAGATGCCGTTGCCGCTGCTCTCGCCTTTCAGGTCTCAAACGGAGAGCTTAACGCCACGCTCGACGATGGTATTCAACCACAATTGCGGATAGGCATTAGTCTAGGTGAGGTAGTGATTGCAGACAATACGATAACCGGAGCGGGTGTTGTGTTAGCGCAGCGACTAGAACAGTTAGCCGACTCAGGTGGCGTAGTAGTACAAGGTAATGTATCGGAGACAGTACCAACTAGAATGCCTTTCGAGTTTAAGAACTTGGGTGAACAGTTGCTGAAAGGTTTTGACCAGCCAGTAAGAGCCTTTTCCGCGAAACTCCGACCTGGCGAGGAGCTACCTGCGCCCGAAGCAAATGAAGCCACTCAAGCTATAGAATCAAGGAATCTCCAGGTTCCCGACAGACCTTCGATTGCAGTTTTACCGTTTGAAAATATGAGTGGTGACCCGGAACAAGAATTCTTCGCCGATGGCATCAGCGAAGATCTAATCACGGCCCTCTCCAGGATTCATTGGTTCTTCGTAATCGCTCGAAATTCATCTTTTACTTACAAGGGCCAGGCGGTCGAGGTAACACGAGTCGCAGACGAACTTGGAGTGCGCTATGTAATCGAAGGCAGCGTGCGAAAGTCTGGAAATCGTGTACGGATTTCAGCACAGTTGATCGATGCGACAACTGGTCACCACGTCTGGGCCGAAAGCTACGACCGAGGCCTGATGGATATTTTCGAGCTACAGGATGAGATGACGCAAACAATAGCGGGAGCCGTGGAACCAGAACTCAGTGCTGCGGAACGTGAACGGGCTGCATGTACGCCTCCAGAGAGTTTGGGCGCATGGGAGATCTACCAGCGCGGTCTATGGCATCTGTGGAGTTTCACCAAGGAGGACATGACTGAAGCCCAGCGATTATTTCAGCAGGTACACCAGTTAGACGCCAGCTTTGCTATAGCTTATTCATTCGAGTCATATTCACACTACCTGGATACCATGCTTGGTTATACGGAAACTCCAGATGAGAGCCTTAAACTAGCGTACAAGACGGGGAAGCGCGCCCTTGCTTTGGATGATCATGATCCGGTCGCTTATTTCGCGCTGGGGCGAGTGTGCATGATGCAAGGAAAGCACGACGACTCAGTCGCGGAGTTATCCAGGGCAGTCGAACTAAGCCCCAGTTTTGCCCTGGCCCATCATGGCCTCGGATTTGCTTTGGTGCTATCTGGCCAAGTTGAAGAGGGTGCCGAAGAGCTCGATAAAGCAATCCGCCTCAGTCCCCGAGACCCCGTGTTGTGGGGGACCATGTGCTTCCGATCGATTGCGAGCAACTTGCTGCATCAGTACGAGGAAGCTGCTAAGTGGGCGCGCAGAGTTTTGATCGAGCCGCGAGCAGCTGAAGGCGGATACTGGCCGTATGCGGTACTCGCCTCAGCGCTTGGCAATCTCGATCAATTAAATGAAGCGCACGATGCTGTGGGCGAAGCGTTGCAACGAAAACCTGATTTATCACTTACCTATCTGAAGACTACGCTACCGACAAAGCAACCGGACGGTCTCGATACCTATTTGGATGGCTTGCGTAAGGCGGGGCTGCCAGAATAGTCACGAATCATAATGTAGGATTCTAATTAAGATGACCGTTTTCCCCATAGCAATAGTGCCTCCAGTGACTGGATTGGTTTCGGCGATTAGGCCGAAGAACCTTCTAATACGTAAAATCCACCGCCTACAGGAAAAGTGCGAATGAGATGAAAACCGGTGGCCTCAAAAAGCCCTTCGTACTCCTCTTGTGTTCGAATACGCCCCCCTTCCATTAACAGAAAAAACAAATCCAAGAATGCCGCCGAACGGTGCCCCGGATCATTGGTCGGCGGTAAGATCCTATCAACGACCATAATACGGCCCCCATCGCCCATGGCGGTGTGACAGTTCCGAAGAATCAGATTTGCGTTGGTGTCGTCCCAATCTACTAGCAAATTACAAAGGGAGCAAAGGTCAGCGCCATCTGGCAGAGCTTTCAAGAAATCAGCCGGTTCCATTCGACATCTATCTTGCACACCTGCTGATTCGATCACTGCTTTGGCGCGAGAAAGCACCGCCGCCTGATCGACTAGAATACCCTGGAGGTGGGGATTAAATTTCAATAACTCAACAAGGAAGGTACCGTGTCCACCCCCAATATCTGCAACGACATTACTACCATTGAAATCTACTGCATCCAGTACGCTAGAAATCCACCCCATCGAGACTGCAGCAAGGGCAGTATTAAACCGCTCCGCCTTTTCTGGTTCGCCTTCGAGATACTCGTAAAATCCCCTCCCAAAAACTTTCTCAAAGGCGGGGCTGCCCGTGCTCAATGTATAAAGAAGTTCATTCCAAACGCGATAGTTTTCGACTCCGATCCGCGCTGCATCCCTCAAACCATCCGCCAAGGGGCCCTTTGATACCTGTTGACCTTTAACAATGACTAAGTCGATCGAAGCCAAGGCACGAAGAAATCGAAGCAATGTCGGTTCATGGGTTTTGGTAGCCACCGCCAGCTCGCTGACTTGCTTCGGCCCATCTTGCAAGTAATGCAATAAATTAATTTCGTCAGCAGCTAGAAGTGCCCGAGCTGCTTGATACCCTGTGACTAGTTGCCGGATTGTGTCTGTATCCTGGGCAGATTGCTTTGAGTTCGTCATCATTAGTTCCCGCCCAGATTGGCATCTTAATTTTTGCGTTTGTATATAATATTGTAAGCTGGCTGCAAAGGTTGGGAAACTAGCGTTTCTCTGTGACACCAAGACGAAAAATACTCTTCTTTAATTTTCGCTGTGCTTGCTAGTATCGCGGACCGTCAGAGGAATCGATAATGTCAACTGTATTGGATCGTTCTCGGCTGTTGGTGTATCGGATTTCAGGGTCTGATTTCTCCAAAGCAGACGCTCGTAGGCGCTACCTGGGCGGCTGCCTTCGGCCAGAAGCGGACATCTTCGCGTTGCTCTGATAAAATTTGTTCGCATAGTAAATTTAAATAAGAGGTAGCCATGATAAGAAATGCTATCATTTGTCTTACGTTCGTTGCCTTAGGAACATTTTTTGCGGCGAGTGAATTAAACGCGCAATCTGATCTTCGCGAGATAGTCCAGAAGCGGAAAAATCAAATGAACGCGATGGAGGATGCCTACTGGCCGTTACTAGATATTAAAAAGGGCAAGAGTACCGATCTGGCGAAAGGTGGTGAATCCGCAAAAATAATGGCAAATGCAATGGTTAAGGCATTAGCACTCTTCCCATTAGGAACGGCAAAGGGTGAGGTACTAGGATCAGGGTCGCGGGCCAAGCCAGAGATTTGGAGCAATTCTAGCGAATTTAAAGCAGCCGCCGATGCACTCATTTCGGCATCTTCAAAACTGGCTGAAATTGCCAAGTCAGGCGACCTTGAATTATTTAAAGCACAGTTTCAAGTAGTCGAACAAGTCTGTCTCGGATGCCACAAATTTACACCATCTCATGGTGGCAAATTTAAATTTCCGAAGTAACGCTGACTACTAGGCAATGTATCAGATGTCTCCTCCGGGTCGTTAGCCGCCACTGAAAATCAGATTCTGAGCGTCTGCTTTTATACAATTTATAGTTAAGCGATAACTCCTTCTTTTCAAACAGACATAAAAAACCCTCGCACAGTGGCGGGGCTTCAAATCTGTTTAAAGGTTAAGCTACTTTCCTATCATAGTATTCAAAAAATCTGCGATCTATTTCGAGAGGGCTATCCCATGATTCTCCTGAACTCGTTAACGTGATCCCCGATAGACTTTTTTATACCGCAAGAGCCATCGTGATGATTGTAGTGAGCTTGAAAATGGTAGAAACCAGCAGCCGGGGAGTTGTCTGGGCCAGGGCGAACATCTCGTGTCTTGCCGTCCTTCCCTGGGCCGACGCACCCCTTGCCAGGTGAATTTACGGCGACAGCGGCTCCTTGTCTGGCACTTGTAATTGCCTCTTGATTAATGGCAATTTTTAATTGCCGATTGGTAATTGATTAATGGCTCTTTAGTGAACTGGAAATTCCCGAGTACGGTTTGCCAAACAGCCCTCGGTCTCGGGCCTTCTACCGACCCGAGTTCCTCCTCGCTACGCTTCCCAGAAAGGTTTATTACCTTCGATGAAGCGCTGTGCCTCACTGATTCCGGCATCTCTCAGGATGCTGGAATCGAGCCCATAGAACGACGCACGTGATATTTCGCGTTGCCGCCAGATGTCGGTGACCTTGATTGCCCTGGTCAGCAACTCAAGGGAACAAATCGCAAGGTTCCGCCTGTCGGTCTCGGGTTGTGATTGTCTTAATGTCATTGTTATTGTCATCGTTATTTCCTGCTTCGTTGTTGGGCGTAATTATAGGTAATGGGGCCAAATTCCCCTGTTGTCAATTACCGGGATCGGTATGGACTATTTCCTACGAATTAGGTGAATATTTCACAACCTGTTTTCGGCTAGGTGATCGATTCGACTAGATCACGGGCCCGGGCGGTTGTTGATTACCAGCTGACTGGCAGGTCGCGCTTGATCACGTAATGCTTTTGAGTGACGGAGATATATTCGCCTTTTTCGAGTTCCTTCAGAATCTTGCTGACCATCTCGCGAGACGAGCCGATCATCCTCGAGATTTCACGGTGGGTAAACTTGGGCACCTGCCTTTGCCTTTCGTTATCCAAGGCATACTTGTTAAAAATATGCACGATACGCCCGTACACGTCGGACAGTGCGATGTTGCTGAGTTCCTCGGTCGTGTCGCGCACCATGTTGGCCAGGGTCTTCGACAGCGCTAGTAATATCTCCGGGTAAGCTTTCAGGAAAGCCAGGTATTTCTCCCTGGAAAACGCGTAGACCACGCAGTCGGTCAGCGTAACCACGCTGGCGGTGCGGGGAAAATCGCCGATCAGCGCGACTTCACCAAAGGAATCGCTGGGTTTCAGGAATCTGACCGTTAACTGCTTTCCCTGGTCGTCATCCACGTAAACCTTCATCTCTCCCTCGAGTAGTACGAACATCGTGTTGCTGTCGTCGTCCTGGCGAATGATCACGCGGTTTTTACGGTAATTTCGACGCATGGCGATCTGCGCAAGTGACTGAAGACCTTGCTCATCGAGGAGGTCGTACGGCGATATATTAGCCAACGAATCGAGCATATTCCTGATTCTTGGATACTGGTACACGATAACTTACACTATTTTCCAAGCCTGCATCAACGTCGCAATACAGATGGGGAAGAAGAAAACCCGCCATCCTTAGCGGGCCTACTACAATAGTTCTCGGAGCAGTATCAAATCAGATTACCCAATACCTGTGTATCAAGCAGTGGCAGGGTTCACGGACACAAAAAAACCCCGCTCATGGCGGGGCTTCATTTAAATTTCTATATCTTATTAGGGTCTAGTAAAAGATCCCGATAAATCATCAGTTATTGTTATCTGTTCTTTTGCCACCCGACGTTTCTTACCACCGAAGAAAATTTCCGTGAAATCATCTATCGGTTCGCTGGAAGGTTTTTCATATCGAGAAACCTTTTCTGCAAGGGCCCTCCTCAATTTTTGCTCGTGAACTTCCTTGGTTTTTTTATCTCTTCGTTTCTTTGATATCCAGTCAATCATAGAATCTGCTCCAGTACATACCCTTCGGCCTCAACAAGTCGCTAACATTTATGTATTCATCAGCCTCTCTTTTCAAACTATTTTCGCCTTTAGCGTGAGCCATTTCACACAAATATGTACTTCATCGAGCAAAAATGATGCTACGCGAGTTTGAAGGGCATTCCAATGCATTACCTCGAAGACACCGAACCGAAAGGTGATACTGATACGACCGAGGATCCACATCTGGTTCTAGATGTTACGACGCAGGAAAAAGGGATTGAATGGAATTTTTATGAGTGACAATACTACGCCTTCAGAATGGGAATTCGATTTTACAGATCATACCAACCGTAGTTTGATAACCGATATTTCCAAGACACTCACTAACATGTCGAGTGAGAATCGGGCGAAACGCCGGCGGCAGAAACTCCGGGAAGATCTGGTGCGTGAATACTTCGAGGATAAGCAGCGTCCGAGATCGCGCCTCAAGTATATATTGCACAAACTATTTGATTCTTAAGATACCAATTTAACAAGCTTTCAATCTGCTTTCCTGTTAGCCGACACTCAAACTGTGGAGTTCAGTGGCGACCTACGGCCAGGAGCTGACACTCGGGATATATTTGTTAGTTACTTCTTTCGGCACTAACCGGACGCTCAGAAATTTGCGACGAGCGGCAAAAACCGACCCATAACGGCCACCTATTCGATAGGTAATGAACTAACCCTATACGAATTTTGTCATAGTTGTATAATTATCAAGTAGTTAGTGAGAAAGGCTATGGCAATAAATTCTTTGGATATTCGGTCACCTCTAACAAGGTCAACCATTTCCAAGCCTCCTCAAATTCTAGTCGATCTGCTTGGATCAGCCGACGTTCGATTAAATGGCGATCGTCCGTGGGACATCATCGTCCACGACCCCAAAACTTATAGGTATACCTTAGCTAAAGGCACGCTAGGGTTTGGCGAGGCCTATATGGAAGGATACTGGGATTGCCACGAGCTAGATGAATGTTTTACAAAGTGTCAGCGCATTGAAATTGATTTGAAATTGAGCAGTTTATTAAAGTTTCGATTAATAATGGCAAGTCTAGGCAATCGAATTGTTCACAAATTAGTAAATCTTCAATCCGTCGATCGATCTTACCATGTAGGTGAAAAACACTATGATATTGGCAATGACTTGTATACCCGAATGCTTGATCCATTAATGAATTACAGTTGTGGTTACTGGCAACATGCTGATTCACTTGAACAGGCTCAAATTGACAAACTTGATCTTGTATGTCGTAAATTAAACTTAGAACCCGGTGATCATTTGCTCGATATAGGTTGTGGTTGGGGAGCGTTGGCCAGATATGCTGCCGAACAATATGGCGCGAAGGTAACTGGCATAACTATATCCAAAGAACAGCAAAAGCTGGCACAGGAAAATTGTAAGCATCTTGATGTGGAAATATTATTCTGTGATTATCGCGTACTAAAGGGTAAATTCAAAAAAATCGCTTCAATTGGCATGTTCGAACATGTGGGCAATCTTAATTACAAAGCCTACTTCGATGTTATTGGTAAATTATTAACCAACGATGGGTTGATGTTGTTACATACCATTGGTGACTACTACACTCATGACACTACCGATCCATGGATTAATAAGTATATATTTCCTAATGGGAAACTTCCTTCAGCGAGTCGTATTACAATGTCAATAGAACCGAAATTGGTGATTCGAGACTGGCATAATTTTGGCTCGGACTACGATAAAACAATTATGGCCTGGTGGCAAAATTTCGATCGCAACTGGCCTGAATTAAGTGAGAAGTATGGACAACGATTTTACCGTATGTGGCGATATTACCTGCATTCCTGTGCGGGTTTGTTTAGGTCTGGTCAAGGTCAACTTTGGCAAATAATTTTAACCAAAAGGGGGGCAGTACCAAATTATCAATCTTACAGGCCTGAACAGTTTCACCAGGCAGCGAATTCATAACTACTTATATCGAGGCTAGGGGATAGATCGCGTTTTTCAGATTGAGAATGAAAAAAGCAACATGATCTGATAATTACTAGCGACCGTTATTCGCGGAGATTGCCTCTCACTTTTATGTTACGGGGGTCCGCTGTGGGCACTCACCAGCCCATGATGTTTCAAATATGAGCGGTTGCTATGGGTCGGAAGCCGCCGCTGACAAATGGATTCTGAGTGTCTGCTTTGGCGAATTTATTGCTGATGGCTAGTGCTAAATCCGAAGTTTAAGAACTTTCCCCTGAATAACCTGGCGATTTCTCCAAAGGAGACGCTCGTAGGCGCTACATGGGTGACTGCCTTCGGCCGAGGCCGTGTGAAAACCCACCTTGTGTCATGCGGCAGGTTGTCTGAGCAAGAAGCGTTTAATTATGCTGGCACTTTATATCTG